>JBDKUB010000045.1:0-5129 GCA_039679915.1 Anaerolineaceae bacterium | reverse complement strand
TACCACATCTGCGAGACCGATTTTCAACCCGATGTAATTGGTACTTTCGTTCCCCGCTCATTGGGGATGCCTATCAGCGCCATAGGGTTCGAATGCTATAAGGAAGGTCGTTGGCTTATGCTCACCGATCCTTCTGTGTCGCTGTACCCCACCACCGATACGGATGAGGTACAAATCGAACGTGCCGTCCAGGTGATGGTGAACATTTTCCCACAATTGAAGGGTACGTTCAGAGCTTATAAGATTTTTCATTGGGCTGATAAAGTACCAACCTTTCGCCCAGGCTATCTGGCGGCTTTGAGCGATTTCTGGGCAGACCCGCAGGAAGGACCGGTATATTTCTGCGGTGATTATTTCGCCGGACCAAGCACCGGCGGTGCTCTGTACACCGGCAAAGATGTAGCTGAAAGGGTGATGGCAACAAAATGAAAAGCAACGGGGCTGTTATAAATGAAGGCTGTCACCTCGAGCGAAGCGAGAGGTCTTTTCATATTTATACTAAGATGTCTCGCTTCGCTCGACATGACATATATGACTTTTTGGACAGCCCTGTTTTTCCTCCATCTCCCCAATTTGGGTAAATTTGGGGAGACAGAGGATTTTTGCGAAGCAGCAAGCGCCCTCCACTTACCGCTTCCGGGAAGCTATTTACATCTCGACCATTCCATAGGGAAAATCGTATTCCGGCATGAGCTGCAGGTAGGGATCGGGATCGAATGCTTCCGGTCCCAATACGCCTTTACCTTGCCAGATGCCTTTTGCTAAAAGTTCCATGGCAATTACTGGACCAGTGCCGGTCTGCAGCGAAACTGCCTGGATGCCAAAATTTTTCATCGATTGTTGATTATCGGTAGATTGGTAGAGGTAAACCTTACGAGGTTGGCTGTCTTTCCAGCCGGAAACAAAGGTGCCTACACAGGTTTTGCCGGTCATCATGGGACCGATTTTTGCCGGGTCGGGAAGCAAAGCTGCTACCACATCGATAGGTGCTACCGAAACACCTTTAACATCGATGGGTTCATAAGAATTCAACCCCAAAATTTTCAGCGTGTTCATCACGTTGGTAAATAAATCACCCAGAGCGTATTTAAAGGTGACCTTGCGGCACTTAACCCAGCGCGGCACCAGCGCCACCTCATCATGCTCGACATTGACTACCTCTAGATGCCCAATTCCTTCAGGGAAAGGGAATATCTCCGGGTCTGAAAACGGGGGTACATTGTACCAGCCTTTATCTTGCTCCCAAACCAGAGCCGGGTCAGTACATTCCTCGATAGCATCGTACACCGAAAATGTGGGGGCAAAGGGGTAGCCTTTGACTTCCATTGCGGCGCCATCACGGATGCCCACTTCATCGATTTCATCGAACAGGTGTTTTTCGGCATATTTAGCAAAGATATCCGAAACACCTGGATCCATGCCCATGCCTATAATAGCCAACAAGCCTTTCTTTTCCCATTTTTCTGTGCGGTCTAGAAGATATTTACCCATGTTGGCACCCAAATCTCCCAGCGCCATATCCATATATCGGCAGTCCGCTTCATAAGCGGCGTCGAAAATGAAATTATTTACATTGCAATTGACCGCGCTCATGATCAAGTCGACTTTGTATTTGCCAGCTAGAGCAACCATATTAGCAACATCTCTGGCATCCACCTTTTCTGCCGGGAATCGAGTGGGATCGCCTAATTTATTTTGGACTTCCAGTGCCCGGTCCAAATTAAAGTCTGCCAATACCATTTGTTCCAGCCAGGGGCGCCGCGCAGCCACCAGGGCGATTGCCTCGCCCACACTGCCGGTCCCAATGAGGAGTACTTTCATATCGTGTATCCTTTTTTTATATATAGTTTTCTTTGAGGATTTTTAGGTTAATGAAGGTTTCGGTCTCACGCACACCTTCGATCTGGTAAAGTTTCTCGACAAGAAATTGTAATAGTTCAGACTGATTGCGGCACATCACCTCCAGGATAATATCGAAACGACCATTGGTAACAACCACATAAACGACTTCATCTAGGGCAGTAATCTTTTCAGCAATGGCCATCAACCGGCTTCCATCGCAGCGCACGCCGATCATTGCCATGGCTTGATAACCCAGGTTCAACGGGTTGGTTATAGCCATGACCCTGAGCGTGCCATTTTCTATCATGCGGTTGTAACGCATGCGGATCATACCTGGGGATACTTTTAGCTCTTTAGCGATTTGGGTGAAAGCAGTCCGTCCATCGTAGCGTAAGGCAGTGATGATCTTGCAGTCAATTTCATCCAAGTCTTTGGAAATCGGAAGAAAATATTGGTAATCCATAAGCATATTTTATGCTAATATTGCAATAAAATCAATGATATATTACGTTAAATTATGCTATTTAATGTAAAAAATACATATTTATACACGTGTTGAAAAAAGCAATTTTTTAACTCATACCTCAAAAATCTGTCCTTGATTTTTGGGGGAGGTTGGGTAAGGGTGAAGGTAATTATTCATATGCGATGCACCTTTGAAGTGCGTCGCACATTGTGGCTTAATCTTTTTCAACACCCTCTATTTTTCGTATGGCTAGAATGTGGTTCGAGATAATATTAAATTGATTGACGATGATGAATATATTATTTATAATGAAACTGACAACGCATTACTTTTACATTTTCGTCCCAATCTAATAAATAAACATCGTGCAAAGCACCTTTTATAATAAGCGAAAGGGAGCGCAATTCTTTTTCACAGGGGGAATAAAGAACTTGGTGATATTGGTGGGGTTTTGGAAATTGTCAGGAGGATGAAATGGTTGCATATCGATTTCCCAGGATATTTGCCCTTTTATTATCCAGTCTGGTGTTAGCCGGGTTGATGGTGGCGTTTATATTAATCTCAAGCGGTAGCGCTGCTGGTGAAGAGATATTCATCGTCAATAGTAGCGGTGATAGCGCGGACAGCTCTATGGGCGATTGCACTTGCGCCACATCTAGCGGAGATTGCACTTTACGGGCTGCTATTCAAGAAGCCAACGCCTGTAGCGGCGGTCAAACCATTCGATTTAACAGCAGTATGACTATTGTACCCGCTACCGCCCTGCCCGTAATCACGGGCGATTACACAGTAATCGATGGCAGCAACCAATGGTATGACTGGAGCGGCACGATGGTACCCGGCGTAACCCTGGACGGCGAATCATTGGATGCCTATGGATTAACCATCAATGCTTCGCATTGTGCTATCTATGGGCTATACATCATTAATTTTGGGCAGGCAGGTATTTTGGTGTTTAATGTAGCTGAGGACAACCATATTGGCGGTGAAGGAGAAAACCAACGTAATGTGGTCACTAAAAATGCCCAAAATGGCATCTTGATCTTTGGTGCTGATGCCAAGAACAATGTCGTTTCGAGCAACTATGTGGGAACCAACGTAAAAGGATATTACGAATTGGATGGTGGCAACGGGTGTCATGGCGTTAGTGTATGGTATGGGGAAGGGAACGTCATCACCGATAATTTAATTGCATCCAATAAATGGAGCGGCGCTACCATGGATGGAGTGGATTCGGGCATTATTGCCAATAACCGCATTGGAATGGATATTGGGGGTGGTTCATTACCCAATTCTTATTATGGTGTGCATATCTCCAACATGGCAAAACCGCAGATCATAGGCAACGAGATTGCTTTCAATAAAAGAGGCATTCTAGTAACAGGAGGCAGTCAGGCAATAATTGACGGCAATCAAATCTATCAAAATAACGCGACCAGCTTGGATGCTCCGGATGGTGGCGGAGTGCTGATTACCGGCACACTTTCCCAAGCCAATCTTTATCAAAACACTATCTATGAAAATACAGCCCTGTATGGGGGTGGGGTGGCGGTCGAAGACAGCGCCATCGGTATAGTAGATCACAATATCATTCAGGAAAATGATGCGGTAAGATCTGACGCCGGTAATTTAGGAGGTGGCGGCATCTATGTCAATAGTGCTGTGATGACCGCGACCTATAATACAATCATCAGCAACACTGCCGAGGGTCCTACCAGTTCTGTGTTTGGGTTTCCAGATGGCGGCGGGGTATATCTCTTTGATGCCGGCGATTCCAGGTTGAATGGCAACGAAATCCGTGGCAACCAAGTAATTGGAAACGGTGGTGGTGGTGGGGGTGTCATGGTACTTCGTGGTGGAAATATCCGGATAGAGAACAATACGATTTACGATAATTATGTTAATACTATGAGTATTTCGGGTAGCGGAGTACATGTGAATACAGAGTTGGGTCCCACAAAAGTATATATTGAGGGTAACAGGGTCGAGGAAAACTCGACTTTATCTGGTGGTGCGATTAACCTTTACGAAAGCTATTACGTAACCCTGACCAACAACCTGATCATCAATAATTCTGATCCGGGTCTTAATATACAGGATTGCGGAACCTTTATCCAATCTAATTTCAACACCATCGCCATGAATTCCGGCTCAGGTACTATCCTGAATAATTCTCGTTTATATTTATATAACACTCTGATCACTTTGAATAGTGGTTATGGGGTGGAACTTATCGGCATGTGGGGTATGACTTCTACTCGAAATGATGTATGGGGTAACAGAGATGGCGCAAGTAACATCGATACAGAGTTTTACCTCGAAGTCGACCCCTTGTTTTTCAACGCGGATGAAAGAAACTTTGCCTTGCGCCCCGAATCACCCGTCCTGGATGTAGGAGATGATGGGCATCCCGTAACCACCTCATATAATGGCGTCACCCGGCCGGTTGGAGGTGGCTATGACATCGGTGCCTATGAAATGCCATTGCCTACCTGGCTGCCGGTAATTCTGCGGTAAATTGCAGCCTTAGACCCACCCAATCCCCCTGCACCTTTTTGTTCGTCAATCGCAACCCTTTTTTCTCGCCTGCTGCCAGCACCGAACCGGCTTGGTCTGCCAGAATGCCGGAGAGGATCAATGACCCCTGGGGTAGAACCAATTCCCCCAGTCCCTCATCGAACAACTGAATGATGATGGGTGTCAATATATTGGCGACCACCAGCGGCGCTTTTTGCTGTGAAAACATCCCCTGTCGGATTTCTTTTACCGAACCCACCCCTAATTCAAGCGCTTGGGCGACGCCATTCGTGCGGGCATTTTC
>JBDKUB010000191.1:0-1752 GCA_039679915.1 Anaerolineaceae bacterium | reverse complement strand
GGCGGTTGAGATAGATTAAACCAAGCCATTAGAGCCAGGTTGACCCAGCCGCGCGGACCTAATAGGGCATTGAACGCAGTAGCGACCACCAGCGTAGGCAGTACGAAGGGAATACCGCTAAGAGCTTGCACCAGGGCTTTGCCTCTGAAATTGTAGCGCGCCATCAGATAGGCACCTGGCAACCCGATCAGCAGGGTAAGCAAAGTGGATAATATCGCTTGCCAGAGGGTGAACCACAATACATGCTGAATACTTTTGGAAGTGATTGCCTGAATGAAAGGCGATGCGGAATTTTCTAGGCTGCGAGCAAAACTTACTCGAAATATGCTGAATAACGGGTATAGGTAAAACACACCCAAAAATACCAGCGGGGCTGCCCACAAAGCAATCATCCCAACCCATGACGGAAGTTTGGGTATTCGGCTCAGACGCTTTGTTTCACGAATCATGATGAAACCCGACCATGTTCTATTCCATCTCCTGACAACGCACCTCTGGTATTTTCCCAAACGCTACCGAAGAACCGCTTCTGTCCATGCTTCGAGCCAGGCTTGACGCCTGGTAGCTATGATTTCCGGGCTCACAAAAGCCGTGACCTTTGGCGTCTCCATATATTTACTGAACACTTCCTCTAATTTAGCTTGCGAATTGACCGGGAAAACGAACATTTGGGTGGGCAGCTCCTGTTGGAACTGCGGGGAAAGCATAAAATCCACCCATTTCTTTGCCAGCTCGAGGTTTTTGGCGCCTTTCAAAATGCCAACGAACTCGATTTGACGGAAGCAAGTATTATCGGCGATAATGGCAGCGGTGGGCGATTCGCTGAGGGGCGTCTCGGCATACAACACTTCATAGGCAGGGCTGGAATCATAAGAGACCACAATCGGGCGAGGTCCCTTTCCTGAAGAGCCGCTGAATTCCGTGTAATAGGCTAATTCCCAATCGTTTACCACTTTGACATCATTGGCAACCAAATCCTTCCAATAATCGATATAGCCGTCTTCCCCGTAAATCGCAATCGTTGTAATCAAGAATGCCAACCCTGGCGAGGACGTTGCCGGATTTTCCACCACCAGAAGACTCTTATATTCCGGCTTTAGCAGATCATCCAGGTTTTTTGGGGGAGGAAGATTCTTTTGAGTGAAATAGACCTTATCGTAATTCAAACAAACATTACCGTAATCCACCGGCAAGGCAAAATGATTAGCATCCAGGTGGAATTCTGCGGGAATATCTGCAAGCAGCGGCGAAGCATAAGGCTGGAAGATGCCTTCATCCAAAGCCCGGCTGAGAAAAGTATTATCCACGCCGTAGAAGACATCCGCTAAGGGATTGTCTTTGGAAAGGATAGCTTTATTAAGCGAAGTCCCCGTGTCGCCGGCTTTGAGAAATTGGACTTTGACATTATTTTGCTCTTCGAAAGTTTGTAAAGCTCCCTCTGAAATGGCAAACGAATCATGGGTCATTACCGTCAACGTATGCGGCGCGCTCAGGGTGGGAGTTGCAGGTGGAATCTGTGGCGCACAACCGGAGAGAAGCAGCAAAATAACCGCGGTAGATGCCAAACAAACACAGGCACGATGTGAACGACAAAAATCAGAAATGATGTTTTGACACAATTGGTATATATTGAGTCGATCTGAACTGTGCTTTTTTAACTTATTGAACATAGGTTATCTCCTGTGAAAATCATGGGAGTATAGAATCATAATCCATATTAGATACTCCGTGTTATTGATGGATGAGGATACA
>JBDKUB010000256.1:0-2884 GCA_039679915.1 Anaerolineaceae bacterium | reverse complement strand
ATATCTATACCGCCAGGAGATATATAGTTTGATGCCTTACGCAAAAGCGACCCTGCTCAGCCGTGGAAATGGGAATCCACTCATGGCTGCAATATTTTCATTGAAATCAAAAGCACTGGCTATGCTGTATCAATTATTCCCTGACCCAGAGGCATCGCTGCTTTCAGGGATATTGTTGGGCGTTGAAAACAGTATTCCCGAGGATGTTTACCAGGCTTTCCGCCAAACCGGCACAGCGCATATTATTGTGATTTCCGGGTTCAATATCACCATTCTGGCTGGTTTATTTTCTACGGTTTTCGGCAGGTTATTGGGAAGATGGCGGGGAGCTTTGGTTTCTACATTGGCGATTGGCTTGTACACTATATTAGTAGGAGCAGAAGCAGCGGTCGTCAGGGCAGCGATTATGGGCGGGCTGTCCCTGTATGCGTGTCAATTGGGAAGAAGGCAAACCGGAATCAACAGTCTGGCATTCGTCGCAGCAATCATGGCTCTATTCTCCCCCCACATACTATGGGATGTTGGCTTTCAGCTCTCGTTTGCCGCAACCCTGGGATTAGTGCTGTATGCAGATGCGTTCACCCAATGGATCACGCGACTTCTTGGCAAGATCTTGCCACCATCCTGGGTAGAAAAAGCCGCCGGTTGGATTGGTGAATATTTATTGTTTACCATTGCAGCACAAATAATGACCCTGCCGATCATCCTTTATTATTTCCACAACCTGTCACTGGTTTCATTGCTGGCAAACCCGGTAATTTTACCTGTTCAGCCGTTTGTAATGACGCTGGGGGGTGTGGCGTTATGTTTAGGCCTTCTCTGGCAGCCTGTGGGGCAGGTCGTGGGATATCTCACCTGGCCGTTCGTTGCTTATACCATTCGCTGTGTGGAATGGTTTGCGAGTTTCCAAGGTGGATGGCTGCCGGTGAGCGATATTTCCCTGTGGGTGATTTGGCTGTATTATGGGATTCTTCTCTTTTTGACTTTCGGGGGGATGCACCATGTTAAGATCAAGAAAGCCATTAAACCAGGCTTGGTTGTTGCATGTCTTAGTCTTGTAACCATCTTGGTCTGGCAGACGGTTTTTACAGGCGGAGACGGAAAATTACACCTGACGGTATTGGATGTCTGTCCCGGAAATACCTCGGGTGAAGCGCTATTGATTAAAACTCCTGGAGGGCGAAATATCCTGATCAACAGTGGTCCAGATACAAGAGCCCTCTCGCAGGCTTTGGGACGTCGCATGCCGGTTGTCCAGTCCGGTTTGGATTGGTTGATTGTGGCAGAGGGCTCTGAAAGACAATTGAATACGCTGGTGAGCCTTATTCAACGCCACCCACCTCAGAATGTGCTTTGGGCAGGCAGAATTAATGCCTCATCTGCTTCCAGGCAGGTAAGCCAGAGGCTTTCAGAAATGAACATAAAAATCTCACCAGGATTACCAGGTCAGAAATTAGATTTAGGGGAAGGGGCGCAGTTGCAAATATTAACGGTAAGCTCGCACGGAGGTGTTTTTTTGCTCACCTGGGGAAATTTCCGGGCGTTGCTCCCACTTGGATTGGATCTGGATACAGTCCGCTGGCTCAATACTGCTTACCAGGACTATCCGGTCGACGTGTTTTTGTTGGCGAATAATGGGCATATCTTGTTCAACCCCCCGGCTTTTATTCAAAAAATACAACCTCGATTGGTCGTCCTCAGTGTGGCAGCCGCTGATAATCAGGGGCTGCCTTCCCCTCATATCCTAGATACGGTTGCAGACTATTCTTTCTTTCGTACCGACCAGGATGGATGGATACATATTACGACTGATGGAGAAAAAATGTGGGTCGAAGCGGGCAGACGATGATCCTTCGTCAACCGGCTCCTTTGCTTAGAATAAGATTGCTAAAATAATAGCAATAGGCACAACGAAAATCGCAATCACCAAAGCTACAATTCCTCCAAGAGCTAAGGCGATAATCCCTACAATAATCGCTGCTATGATGCCTACTAACCCGAGCGCCAATCCGATTATTCCCACAATAAGCTCGAACAACCATTTGATTAATCCCATTCAGGGTTCCTCCGCGCTATATTTCCTGGATATGATCAATGATATATTCACCGATCATTCTAAGTATTAATACGGAAGAAATAGCCATTGGTTGCAAGGATTGGTCCGCTATCGATTTAGCGATGTGTTTTGTAATCTTTAGGATCCAAGCCTAAATGGGAGAGGACGATTTCCAAGGGCCAATGACGATGTTCATCGAATGCATTACGGGCATCATCCAGGGCGCGGCTTTTTTCCTCCTTATGGGTGACGAGAAAGCTCCCAATTTTTTTCTCCCATAATTGTGCAGCGATGCCGGCGTTGGATCCATCACTGTTCACAATGGCATCCTTAATAAATGTTTCCAGATAATGTTGGTATAAAATCGTATTCATTTATATTTTTTTATCCGTAATTAATATATCGATTGTCTTATATGAATTTCAATTCATATTTTACTACTGGTTTGAAAGGCAAAATTATGGGGAATATCCCTCGAAATTATTCGAGTGATCGGATTAGTGATTACCAGGCGCCTCTTCATGACGATGACTCATTATAATGGTATAAAACTCTTGCAATGTTAATTTTCTTCTGAAATAGTTAATTCTTTTCTAAAAGAGGATGCTGTGGGTTGCCGAGAGGAAAATCAATCGATCCTCATTTCACCCGATAGAGACGAAATTTGCGGGGTAAATTCGTTCGACATATATGCAAAGGCGGGATTGTTTTGTATCTCGGCTGCTTCCATTGCATTTGAAATCAATTTAACCCGGTTGTTTTCGATTGCACAATTCTATCATTTTGCTTTTATGATCGTCAGCACTGCTTTGCTGGGCAGCGCCGCCA
>JBDKUB010000206.1:0-5942 GCA_039679915.1 Anaerolineaceae bacterium | reverse complement strand
TGGCAGCTTTGGTGGGGGGTATCCTGGGTTTGATTGTATACTGCTTTATCTGGCTTGCCTTACCGGCGTTGAAGGACCGTTGATGAAACGATTTTTCTCGGGCTTATCGACCTATGGAGGGGGGATCATGTGGCGGCTCTTTTTGTTCTTTCTGCCGATCACCAGTTTTCCATATTTCCCTGAGGAATTTGGTGGCGGCACATTGGTAAGACCGCTTTCCGTGTACCCGCTCATCTTTTTATGCTTTTTGGTCGTTTTGCCGCGTTTGATTAAGCCTATCCCTAAAACGGTGCTTTCATTAGCACCATTTATTCTGGCAGCATTTGCCAGCTCATTGCTATCGTTGTTGGCAGGCATCGAACCCTCGTTGGGAGTAACGGTGTTCGACCGCGTATTGCGTGCGTTGGTCACCTTGGTCATTGGTGTGGCGATATACCTGGCTGTCGCGCTCACACCCCATAGCATAGAAGAATTGAGAGGGGCATTACGCTGGATATATGCGGGATTCTCTCTGGCATACGCCTGGGGCACAGCCCAAATGGTGTATGTTTTGCATTATAACCATGCCTATTTTTTGACCCTCAGCCGCATTCAACGCTTGTTTTCCTTGCGCAAATTATTCCCGTCTCGTATTTCGGGGATGACCTACGAACCCAACTGGTTTGCCGAACAAATCTGCTTTTTTATGTTGCCCTGGCTCTTGGCTTCGGTATTGCGAGGCTATTCGGTTTTTTCATGGCGATGGCATAAAATCACGGTCGAATGGCTGCTATTGGCATGGTCGGTAGTGTTGATCATATTTACTTACTCACGCGCTGGATTGATCAATATGATCATTCTGGTTATCTTTGCTTTTCTAATATTTAGCATGAGAAAACCCGCCCGAAAAGATCACCATCGCTCGAAAAGCAGCCTTTGGTTTATTCGAATCGTAGAAGCATGTGTAGCCGTGGGCATGTTGGTAGGAGGGATTTATTACGCCGGAAATAAAAATGAATTCTTCGCCCGGATCTGGAATTACTGGCTGGAAAACGAACAAACGAGCGTCGAACGTTATCTCGAGTACATCGGTTTTGGGGCGCGTATTGCTTATAGTGAAGCAGCCTTACAAACATACACTGTTTCGCCTATATTCGGAGTTGGATTAGGGAATTATGCTTTTTACTTCGATGAAATGATCCCCGATCAGCCATTGGCGCGCATTCCCGAATTGCTAAAAATCCTTTCACCGGAAGAGGGCAGAAACCGCTTGATAACGGTGAAGAATTTTTATTTGCGCTTGCTGGCAGAGACTGGTTTGGTAGGCACGGCTGCGTTTGCTGTTTTTATCGTTGCACTTCTGGGATGCGTCATTTATTTATGGTTATCGAATGACACTCAGCAAAAATTTTGGGGGACGGGAGGGTTGTTGGGTATGCTTGTCTTTGCCGTTTCGGCGTTTACCTTTGATTCTTTTACTCTCCCTAATATGTGGGTCGTGTTTGGATTGATAACGGCTGCAACCAAGATTTTTCCTCAAACTGAGTCGATGCGAAATAATCCGAGTCCATAAAAGTTTAATTAGTCAGGAGTAGTATGAAACAAAGTTGGATTTTTCCTGTAGTTGTAATTATCGTTATTATGGTTCTGCTTGTTCTTTGTTGTACATGTGCTTGTTTAATTGGCTTATTGGTTGTCAATTTGAACAAGCCATCGACGGTGAATTTTGACACTTCTTTCAATTACCCACAGAATACACCTTCTCCCACCGTAGAAATTATCACGGATACCACTTCGATTATGGTACAAGCCAGGCAAGAAACAGTAAATACTTTAGAAAGCGTCAATTTGCCTGCCTACGATCCCTATGATATTGCCGCGCGTTTAGAAGGAAAATATAATATTCCCACCGCAGTTCCCGCTCCTTCTGTTCCCTATGAGGTAGGGAAATCGCAAAAATTTTGGTTGATGGACACCGATACCAACCAAAATTTTCAAATCGATGCCACTCTTCAATATATTACCGAGCATGCTTATTATTGGATCGAAGATGGATTGACGTTCGACGAAAAAGATCTCGAAGATTTGGCGCAGGCTTTCGAAGAAAAGATCTATCCGACCAACCGCGAGTTCTTTGGCAGCGAGTGGACACCCGGGGTGGATAACGATCCACACATTTATATTCTTTATGCGCGCGGTTTAGGCAGCACGGTCGCGGGATACTTTCCTACTTCGGATGAATATACCCCGATGTTGGATGAGTACTCGAACGCTCATGAGATGTTTGTATTCAATGCGGATAGCGTTTCTCTGGATGAAGAATATGTATATGCCACCTTGGCACATGAATTTCAGCATATGATTCATTGGTATGGCGACCGCAATGAAACAGCCTGGATGAACGAGGGATTTTCCGATTTGGCTTCTTTCCTGAATGGCTATGATGTAGGCGGTCACGATTTGTTGTACATCTGGGATACTGATTTGCAGCTCAACGATTGGCCAAACGATCAAGATGCTACGGCGCCCCATTACGGTGCCGGATTTCTCTTCATGACATATTTTCTAGATCGCTTTGGAGAAAACGCTACCAAGATGCTTGTTGCCGATCAGGATAATGGCTTGGTCAGCATCGATGGAGTGCTGCAGACATTGGGAATAACCGACCCTCTAACTGGTAATCCCATCGGCGCGGATGATGTCGTGACAGATTGGATGCTGGCGAATTATTTGCTCGATGACGAGGTCGCCGATGGGCGGTTTGTTTACCATAACTATCCCGACGCTTCGAAAGCCGATGAAACCGAAACCATCGATGACTGTTCACAGGGTGTTCAAACCAGAAGTGTGCATCAATACGGCGCTGACTACATCCGTATAACATGCCAGGGTGATTATACACTGCGCTTTCAGGGTTCTGTTCAAATTGGGGTGCTGCCTGAAAATCCGCATTCGGGCACTTATGGTTTTTGGTCGAATAAAGGGGATGATTCGGACATGACCCTGACCCGAGTTTTCGATTTTTCTCAACAGGAAAACCCGATATCGCTGAGCTATTGGACCTGGTACGATTTGGAAAAAGATTTTGATTATATCTATTTAGAAGCTTCATTGGATGGAAAAAACTGGCAAATTCTTCGTACGCCTTCAGGTACAGCAGAAAATCCAACCGGAGCAAACTACGGTTGGGGATACAACGGCGTTAGCGGTTCGGCAGACCAGGTTGATTGGATCCAAGAAACGGTCGATCTCTCTCAATTTGCCGGCGAGCAGGTGCAATTACGATTTGAATATATCACCGATGCCGTAGTAAACGGAGAAGGTTTTTTGTTGGATGATATTTCTATCCCTGCGATTGGATATTATGCCGATTTTGAAACCGATTATGGAGGTTGGGAAGACGAAGGATTTGTGCGCATTCAAAATGTACTACCGCAAACTTTTCGCCTGGCATTGATCAGCCAAGGAAAAACAACTGAGGTAAATTACATCCCCTTATCGGCGGATAATGTGGCTGAGATACCTTTGAGTATAGATGGTGAAATTGAAGAAGTTACCCTGCTCGTTACCGGCACTTCGCGATATACCCGTCAACTGGCAGGTTACCAGTTAGAGTTTATTCCGAAATAGTGTTTTTTTTCAGAAAGGTTTGCAGTTTATTTTTGGGGGGACCGTAATGCCTCCAATTGTGCTTCCAATTCAGCTCGACGTGACGCAGCAGCATCCGCTATATCCTGACGAAAACGGGTAGCACGGTCGCACAGTTGAAGGCGTAAGTTTTCCCCAGATTCGGGTGCTAATAACAAAGCCAGGGTTGCACCCACCAAAGCACCTATGAACATTCCTGATAATAAATTAAAAAACTTCCGCATGATTGCCTCCTGACATTTCGATATCACTGTTTTATTTAACAGATAATCATCTATATTTATATATATCAGCAATTATAATGGGAAATATGGGATTAGAAGCGAGACTTTTGAATTGACTTATGCCAACGATATCTCCTGATTTACCATTGATTGATCTCCATCGCCATTTGGATGGCAGCATCCGGCTCGAGACGATTCTGGACGTCGGCCGGCAGCACAATTTGCCTTTACCAGCCTGGGAGGTGGAAACATTAAAACCTTTCGTGCAGGTGACCAGCCCTCAACCTGGCGTAATGGCTTTTATCGAAAAATTCAAGTGGATGGTAGGTATTTTGGTGGATTATGATGTATGCCGCAGGGTAGCCTATGAGAACGTAGTCGATGCCCAGGCTGAAGGCATAGATTATATCGAGCTGCGCTTTAGCCCTTGGTTCATGGCGCAGCCGCACCACCTGAACGCCGAGGGTGTAACAGTTGCTGTGGTGGACGGGGTCGAATGTGCCAGGCGTGATACTGGCATGAATGTTCAACTGGTTGGGATTCTCAGCCGCACTTATGGTCCTGAGAATGCCGGGCGGGAACTGAATGCCCTAGTAAGTCAAAAAGACCATATTGTAGCCCTCGATCTGGCGGGTGATGAAGCCAATTTTCCCGGCAATTTGTTTATCGAGCCTATGAATATAGCCAGAGAGAGCGGGTGGCAGATTACCGTTCACGCTGGCGAATCGGCGGGGGCGCAGAGTGTCTGGCAGGCGGTGCTAGAGCTTGGCGCCGCCAGAATCGGTCATGCCGTCCATGCTGTTGAAGATGAGGCATTGATGGATTATCTGTCTGAGCATAAGGTTGGCATCGAATGCAACCTGACCAGTAATGTGCAGACCAGCACCGTGAAGGATTATCTTAGCCATCCCATAAAACAATTTTTGGAGCAAGGCATTTTGGCGACCATCAACAGCGATGATCCGGGTATCAGCGGCATCGACCTGGCTTTTGAATATGAAGTTGCAGCGCCGGCTGCAGGTTTAAGCTCGTCACAAATACGTCAAGCCCAGCTCAATGCACTTGAGATTTCGTTTCTCTCTCCTGATGACAAAGAAAAACTTCTCACAAGGAAAAATAGACTATGATTGTATTATCGGTAGGTATGCCGCGAGCTGGCTCAGGCTGGTACTACAACCTGACCCATGATTTGATTACAGCGACGGGTGGCCAAGATGCCCGTCAGATACGCACTCGTTATCATTTGCAGCACATCTTGACCGAAGTCAATTGCAATATTGGCGTGTTATCCCTGCGCCGCTTATTAGCCGCGCTGGTTCCATCGTTGTTGGGCAATACCTTTGTCATCAAAGCGCATGCTGCGCCGACCGTTTGGGGGCAGGCGTTTATCCGCTGGGGATGGATGCGGGCAGCATATATTTACCGTGATCCGCGTGACGCCTTACTTTCCGCATGGGAAAATGGCCAGCGGGCGATCGAGCGAGGCGCTCCCAACGCTTTTTCGCACCTGACCAGTTTTGAAGCCTCGGTCGAGTTCATGCGTCAGTATGTTAGTATCTCTGAAGCCTGGCTGAAAATTCCCGCTGTTTTACATACCCAATATGAACATCTGCTCACCGATTACGATTCGGAGGTATCCCGACTGGTAGAATTTTTTGATATCGATAAGCAAAATCCAACTGTACAAGGCGTGGTGGAAAAATATCGCCCCGAGCAGGCGCGTTCTGAGCAAAAGGGCATCCATTTCAGTAAGGGAAAGATCGGCCGCTTTCGTCAAAAATTGAGCGAAGAGCAGAAAAACGAGTTGATTCGGGTTTTTGGAGATTATTTACAAAAGCAGGGTTATGAGCTCTAGAATTTTTTGCGGGGAAAAACATCCGAAGTTATCGGGTGATCAGGAAATCAGCTTATTCTTGTAGTAACGACTTCAGTCGCTCGTTTTCTCGGTTTAAGGAAGTAGGGGCTATCTTATAAGAAGGTTGTCACCTCGAGCGAAGCGAGAGGTCTTTTCATTGGAATTCTAGGATGTCTCGCTTTTCCTTCGCTGCGCTCAGGACATGGCTCGACATGACATTGAAGACTTTTTGGACA
>JBDKUB010000188.1:0-1593 GCA_039679915.1 Anaerolineaceae bacterium | reverse complement strand
GGCTGCACCAAAAGTAATCGAGAGATTTGCATCGTGCCATGAGGATATTATTGTAGGTGCTGGAACAGTGACGAAGAAAGATGAAGTAGATGCGGCTCTTTTGGCAGGAGCGCAGTTTATTGTTTCGCCAGGTTTTAATCCATCTATATGTGAATACTGCTTGGGAAAGGACGTTGCTGTTTTCCCCGGTGTAAACAACCCTTCGCTTATAGAACAAGCTATGGCTATGGGTCTTAGTATCTTGAAATTCTTTCCTGCAGAGGTTTCGGGTGGAGTTAAGGCTCTTAATGCATTCAAATCAGTATATCAGCAAATATCATTCATTCCAACAGGGGGAATTCAGGAAAACAACATTCATGAATACCTTTCTTTGAAGAATGTATTGGCATGTGGTGGTTCATGGATTGTTTCAGCCGATCTTCTTGAAGCTCGTAAATTTGATGAAATTGAAAGACTTGTAAAATCTGCACGACGAGCGATGATGGGATTCTTGCCAATCGTGCAGGACGGCATAATAGATGAAGAAAACCAGATTAGATCAATGAGGGACGGAGGTTGTATTGGAGGCTGTATTGAAGTCAAAACCCCATCGATCAAACGAACATTAGCTATGCTTTCCTATTTGAAAGCCTATGTTGTGCCTGGTTCTGAGGTCGAAAAAGGACAAGGTTTGGTGGAGGTGAGTATAAGTATTCCTGGATTGCATACCCAGATTCATCTTGTAGAATAGGGAGGAGAATTAGAATGAGCATAACGACATTTGGGGAGATTATGCTTCGGTTAAAATCTCCCGGACAGGAAAGATTGCTTCAATCGCCTTTTTTTGAAGCGACTTTTGGTGGAAGCGAAGCAAATGTGGCTGTTGCTCTGTCAAGATTGGGCATTACGGCGCGATTTATTAGCATTTTGCCAGACAATCCGATTGGCAGAGGATGCATGAGAGAGCTTCGGTCTCATGGTGTTGATGTTTCATGCCTAAAATTCAAAAAGGGAAGGCTGGGAATATATTTCTTTGAGAATGGAGCCAATCAGCGTCCAAGTAATGTCATTTATGATAGAGAAAACTCAGCGATTTCCAGAATTGCTGAAGAGGATATCGACTGGGAAGCTTCTTTTAAAGATATGCAATGGTTTCATGTATCGGGAATTACAACTGCTCTTTCTCAGAATTGCGCTGATGAAACGATAAAAGCTGCTTGCATTGCTAAAGACAGGGGATTAACCGTATCTTTTGATTTGAATTATCGAGCCAAATTATGGAATTATGGAGTAGATGCATATAGTGTGATGTGTAAAATTGCCCAATATGCGGATATCCTTATAGGGAATGAAGAAGATTATCAAAAATCATTAGGGATTAAAGGTCCTTCTGCAATTGGAGCTCAACAACTTGATATTGATGCGTATCAAGAGATGTGCGAGACTGCTTTAAAACAGTATCCGAATGCAAAGATAGCAGCAGTGACTCTTCGAGAAAGTTACTCAGCCGATAATAATGATTGGTCAGCGATGATTGTAAGTGAGGGACGGAGGTTTATCTCTCGCAAATACCATATATCGGATATTGTGGATAGAGTTGGGGCTGGAGATAGT
>JBDKUB010000252.1:0-4925 GCA_039679915.1 Anaerolineaceae bacterium | reverse complement strand
CAGTGGCTGAATTGCCAAAGGTGATGCCCCACATCGAAGTACCCGTTCAGGCTGGCGATAATGATGTATTGGAAAACATGAGACGTGGTTATACCGTGGAGGATTATTACCAATTAGTCGATAACATTCGCTTCCGTTTGCGTCATAAGACGCCCGGCGTATCGATTGCTACCGACATTATTGTGGGTTTTCCCAGTGAGAGCGAGGCGCAATTCTTGCACACCTATCACTTATTGGAAGACCTCCGTTTGGATGTGGCGCACCTGGCACGTTACTCCGCCCGCCCTGGAACAGTAGCTTCGCGGCATCTGTCCGATGACATAAGCGAGACGGAAAAGTGGCGCAGGTTTCGCATTTTGGAAAACCTCCAGGAAGGGATAGCTGCGGAAATCAATGCAGCTTATCAAAACACTACCGTGGACGTGCTTTTTGAAGAGAAAGTACGCGGCAGATGGAAAGGGCGAACCTCAACCAATAAATTGGTTTTTGTTGCCAGCGAGGAAAATTTACTCGGACGTATTCGTTCTGTGCAAATAACTTGGACAGGTCCATGGTCTATGCAAGCCATTTTGATTTGATACCTGTTGCCAAAACTAACGACTCGATGTAAACTTTGAAAATGGTTATGGATGAAAGAGGAAAGAGGAACCTATGAAAACTAATAAAACTCGTCCAATTGCAATCCTGTCTGTTGCGGTCGTCCTGTTAAGCGCTTGCAATTTGCCAGGCACAACCGTGATTGTCCCTACATCTATTCCACCCGATGTAATCTACACCGCTGCTGCACAAACCTTAGCAGCTCAACTCACCCAAAATGCCCCACCTCCCGGGCAACCCACCGATACCCCCATCGTAGCACCGCCGGTTGTCGAGGCAACCAACACCCCGTTGATTTCACCAACATTTACAGAGGGACCGTTCACCGCCACTCCCGAATTCACGAACACTCCTATTTTCACACCCACCAGCACCAATCCAACCATCACAGCCAGTATGCCCACCAACTGCCGCACGGGCACCAGTACAGATTACCCCCGCGTTGGATCGTTGGTCCCTGGGCAGGTTGCCGAGGTCGTGGGGCGGAACAGCACCAGCACCTGGTGGTACATCAAGAATCCCAATAACCCGAGCAGTTTTTGCTGGATATGGGGCGAAACAACTTCTGTTTCCGGGAACACCGCCGCCCTGCAGGTGATGACACCACCTCCCCCTCCGGCGACTTCCACCTCCGAAACAGGCTCGAAATTCAGTGCTTCTTATTCGAATACACATAAATGCAGTGGTGATAAATATGCATTCTTCAAAATCACCAATAACGGCAGCAAAGATCTGGAATCCGCCAGCATAAAGATCAAAGATGAAACCGATGATGAAACCCTTTCGACCTGGTCCAGCAATAAACCTTTTTTAGCCAGCAGCGACGATTGTGATACCGAAGACACCCTCGAGGTTGGAGAAACCGGATATTTAGCAGGCTTGATTGGTCCGGGTAATTCCGACCACTCTGCCAAAGCGACGCTATATGTCTGCACCAAAGAAGACCTGGATGGATCATGCCAGACCATCGTCATAAAATTCACCATCCCGTAATCTCTTGGATTAGGGACAGTCGTTCACAAAAAAGCCTGCCAGCTACTCTGCTGGCAGGTTCTTTGGCTGTCGGATTAATCCTGCTTTCTTCCTGCAATATGCCGCGCAAAGGCGCCACTCAAACGGTTTCCGGACCAGGGATGATCTACACGGCTGCCGCCCAAACCCTGGCTGCAGAAGTTGCAGCCGCCACCGCGACGGTCTATTCCTATCCACTGGCAACTTACCCACCAACTTACGCTTTTCCTACCTCAATACCTACCAGCACCCCTATAGAGCCCACCGAAACCGAATACGAATACGAAGAAGAAGCCCCGCCTCCACCCCCACCCACAGCCATCCCGTGTGATTATGCTTCCTTTGTCAAGGATGTATCCTATCCGGATAACACCGAATTAGCAGCAGGAACGGTAGTCACTAAAACCTGGCGGCTACAGAACAGCGGCGCCTGCACCTGGTCGAAAGAATACGCCGTCGTTTTTACAGGCGGCGATGATATGGATAGCCCTTCTTCGGTTGCTTTACCTCACTCGGTTCGCCCAGGGCAGACCGTGGATGTTTCTGTTGGTCTAAAAGCCCCCGATACCATCGGCACCTATCGCGCCGAATATAAACTGCGCAGCGACACCAATCAGGTTTTCGGCTTGGCTGGGAATAAACCTTTTTGGGTTCAAATCAAAGTCACCGCTGCTACCGGCTTATTGGTGGATTTCATCACCGATGCCAATTCCGCCGATTGGATCAGCGGTTTAGGCAGCCCGCCTGGCTCAGACCTGGATTTCAATGGCGCAGAGGATAATGTCGAAGGAGTAGCCAAAATCAAAGATGCCGTAAAACTGGAAGATGGCTCTACCTCGGGAAAAGTTTTGCTGACTTACCCGAAACACGAAAATAACGGCTTCATTCTAGGTCTATACGATGAATACACCGTTCAAAAGGGTGATCATTTTAAAGCCCGCTTGGGATTTATGCTTTCAGGCGACACTTGCAGCGGCGGGGATGTCAAATTCCAATTGGCTTATAAAGACAATAATGGATACCACTTGATCAAGGAATGGAACGATACCTGCGACGGATCCCAGATTCCGGTGGATGTCAATCTATCCAGCCTGAAAGGCAAAACCATCCGCCTGGCTTTGGTCGTTTTAGCCAATGGCGACCCAACCAACGACTGGGCTATCTGGAACTCAGCGCGTATCGAACACCCCTAATATGACGTCACCCGGGAATTCGTTAGTGATTACCGTCCTTATTCCCTAATCCCTCCCCTTATATATAACCAGATAACAATGATAAGCAGTTACTCATTTGCTATTAATCAGGTTAGTGTAAAATTGGCTACATATATTTCTTAAAAATCAAAAAATCGTCTGAACGTAAGACTTGTTTGCAATAGGAGTTGAAATGGCTAGAAAATCGAATTTACTGTGGGTGGCGCTGATTATATCCTCTATCTTGTTAAGCGCCTGCCAGTCCGCAACTGCCGAACCCACAGCGACCAGTGTTGATCCTGCCGCAATCTTTACCGCAGCCGCGGAGACAGCGGCATACATGCAAACCCAATTGGCTGCCAGCACACCCAGCCCCATGCCTACTGATACTCCCACACCCGTAACTCCCACAGCCACTGCCACCAATACATTAGCCCCCACAGTTACCAGCGTCGCAGTGGCTGGAGCTGTGACTTCTGGCGATAAAGCGGAATTTGTCAGCGATGTTACAGTCCCCGATGAAACACAATTCGCTCCAGCCCAAACTTTCCGCAAAACCTGGCGGTTAAAAAACATCGGGACAACCACCTGGACGACTTCTTATTCTATAGTCTATGCCACTGGTAATCAATTGAATGGTCCCGCTTCTGTTAATTTCCCAACCGATGTCGCACCAGGGAGCACCGTAGATCTGTCGGTCGATCTCACCGCCCCGATGGAGCAAGGGCGATTTGTGAGCTACTGGATGCTGCGGAATTCAAGCGGGAAGAATTTTGGGGTAGGACTTAATGCAGATCAGGCTATCTATGTCGTTATCAATGTAGTCGGCAAAGCAACGGTTACACCCACCTCCGGCACAGTCACACCCGTCACCGCCACGTCTACATCGCCATCCACTACGACCAGTGCACCCACCGCAACCAATACCTCCATAGCGCCCACATCGACCACATCAGCAGCGAAAGTTGGCAATTTAGGCATCAGCGTGAGCACCACCAACTATACCGGACCCTGCGGGCCCTATAAATTAAACGTTCCAATTTCCTTTACTGTTTATGAACAAACCACTGTATCTTTCGAATTGATTGCCGGATCGGACACAGGAGGTATGAATAAAATCATCATGCCCGCAGCTAAAACCGTAGAAAATATGCCTCCCGGTACTTATCCCGGGCAATATGTGTTGAACGTGCTTGATTCTGCCAGCGGTTGGCTGCAATTTCATATCATTTCTCCCAACGATTTATACTCGGCAAAGGTCAACATTATGATTATTTGCCAATAATTCGCATCGGATACGAGTATGACGCTGACACAAGCCATCCTGGCTGAAGCCAAATCCCTCGGGTTTGATTTGGTCGGCGTAACTACTCCCGAACCACCTGCCCATTATCACGTATTCGAAAATTGGTTAAAAGCCAGCAGACATGCCGAAATGGCATACCTGAATCGTGCCGATTCAAGAGAGCGGCGGGCTGACCCCAAAAAAATATTAGCGGAATGCCGCAGCATTTTGGTATTGGGAATTCGCTATCCCCCGTCTGGCTTAGAAACATCCGGCGCTCAGTTTACACCAGAAAAACAAATCGAAAACATCCCTTTGCCCTCCTTTTACGGACGCGTCGCCTCGTATGCATGGGGAGAAGATTACCATCTAAGCTTGCCGCCTCGCCTTAACCGGCTGGCTTCATTTATCGAAAACCAAGCCGGAAAACCGATATCCTGGCGCGTTTTCACCGACAGCGGTCCGGTTCTGGAACGCGAACTGGCGCAGCGGGCAGGCCTGGGTTGGATCGGAAAAAACACCCATTTGATTCATCCCCAATATGGTTCGTATATATTACTCGCAGAAATCCTATTGGATGTCGATTTGGACATTACGAGCCCGTTCGACCATGACCGCTGCGGAACATGCCAGCGCTGTCTGAAGGCTTGTCCCACCGGATGTATTCTAC
This sequence comes from Anaerolineaceae bacterium, assembly GCA_039679915.1. Taxonomy (GTDB): domain Bacteria; phylum Chloroflexota; class Anaerolineae; order Anaerolineales; family UBA4823; genus JAAZNS01. Next base: position 169 of record JBDKUB010000252.1, on the reverse strand, counting down.
CCGATCGTACATTGGATGCCTCGAAGTGCATCTCTTATTTAACCATTGAATTAAAAGGGGTAATTCCGCCAGTACTGCGTCCTTTAATGAACCATTGGATTTTTGGATGCGATATTTGCCAGCAAGTCTGCCCCTGGAACCAATCTACCGCCGCCCTTCCAACTGAGGG
>JBDKUB010000203.1:0-6106 GCA_039679915.1 Anaerolineaceae bacterium | reverse complement strand
CAGTGGCTGAGAGATGTAGCCGTGAAGTAGATTGCGAAACCCACGATCTTATCGTCAAGGTTTTTCACCCAATTTGAGTTTCTCCTGAATCTGATCGATGATTTTGGGTATATCCCATATACCGTCGACCACATAATGAGCGCCGGCTTGATATAAACGCTGGTAAGCCTTTTCTAATTTTTCCTGGAGATCATTTTGGGAGAGCTTTTCGATTTCTGCCCGGCTTAATCCCACTTCATTTCCTGTTTTAGCTACACCAATCGTCCACATGCCGGCATTCAAACCTTCGGCAATACCGGTGGGTGTATCGTCGACCTTGACAAAGGCTTCCATTGGATAGAGCCCCAAATTAATGGCGTTTTGATAGCACATCCAAGGTTCTGGCCTGCCGGCACGCACCTGGTCTGAGCAGACAGTAGTATCGGGAGAGTAGCCGCGCCGATTTGCTTCTGCCAGCAATACTGCCATCATGGATTGTGTATATCCTGTCGTGCTGCCTATTTTCATACCCCTCATGCGACAATTGGAGACAGTTTCGAGCGTACCGGGAATCAAGTCGGCATACTTTGGCAAACATTCTGTTTGCACCGGGATAAAATTATTGAACATTCTTTCCACGTCTTGCTCGAGCGGCGGTTTACCATATTTTTGCTGCCATCTTGATCGAACAGATGGCATATTTAAAATCTGCCGAATGTGATCTTTTTTATAGGCACCCATTGGTTTACGGGCTTCTTCTATGGTTATTTTCACACCTTCCTGTTCGAACAAGTTCATTACAGCGATAGTGGGCGCCAGGCAGCCATAATCCAGGGTGGTTCCAGCCCAATCGAAGATAATGGCTTTTAATTTACCGCGGTAGGTTCGGTGAGAATTATTTTCCATAATCAATTATCCTTATATAAATAGAGTGATGAATAATCATATCGCAGTTAGCTTTATTCTACTCGATGACATTATGAGGTCGATTCATCGCGGGTGGGTTGATAATATCTCAGTAAGATAAATTGTGTAGCAATGCCTAGAAAAATCAATGTAATCAGGGTAAACAAAGGAGAAATCGTTCCCAGATTGCTATTTTGAGATATCAATACTGCCCCAGTAAATGTCGAAATTACCATCATGGCGAAGACATCGAATATATAAACCGCTACTATTCCTATGAGGATAGCTGCGATGAAATAATGCCAAGAAAACCAATCCATATTCCATCCAATTAATTGAGGTAGGTTGAGGATCAGAAACGCACAGAGCAGCCCGCCGCCGATGATGCTGGTAAAGCGTTTATGGATAAAAGATACCAGGAAAGCTAAAATGCCATATTTGATATCGTTTACGAATAAGTTCCAGGTTTGGGTCAGGTGTAAGAATTCAGATCCGATATAATCACCCAATAATAGACCGGCAGCCGCAACAAAAAACCATGGAATATGACAGCCGAGAAAAACCAAAACTAATCCGATCGTCACTTTGAAAATTGGCATGGTTCTCTCTCCCGAATAAAGACGATATCGAAATTGAACCAACCGGACAATCTTTTATTAATTTATGGTATCCTATGCATGATGAGCTTTATTTTAACTGGAATGAGCGAAAATGATGCCCGTTGTATTCAACAATATTTTAATATTTTCTTATTCTAAATAAAAGGGAAAAATGTAATTTTCGCTAACGCGACTATTTTTTCTATTGTTCGTAATCAAAATGGAGAAATATTGTTTTCTAAATGGAATAAAAAATAAATTTGAAAGGAGAAAATGAATGAAGAAATTTATCATTCGATTGATTATTAATGCAATTGCATTATATGTTGCTGTGATGCTCGTACCTGGCATCGTACCCCAAAATCCCAATTGGCTTTCATATATTTGGCTGGCGTTGATATTTGGTATCGTGAATGCTTTCCTCGGACCGATATTGAAATTACTTACTTGTCCGTTGATTTTACTTAGCCTGGGATTGTTTACCCTGGTGGTTAACACCCTATTGTTCTACCTGGCTGGATATTTCGGTTCAGCTTTTGGGGTTGGATTTACTGTGAATGGTTTTTGGTCTGCTTTCCTGGGCTCGATCATCGTCAGTATTGTTTCGGTCATATTAAGCATGATCTTTAAGGATGAGTTAAAACCATAGAGGCGATCTCTAAGATTAATATCCAGTTAATTATTGGATTATGCGATTGACTTTCATCCTGTCTAGGCTTATACTGATTATGAATGAAAACGATTAATGATTTAGGTTTTCCAGGTAGATAAAATAAGAACACGCGCAATGAGCGCGTGTTTTTTTACAGTGGAAACTTCGGAAAGGAGATTTTAGAATGGATTATGGGATGATCGGTAAAATCGAGAAAGCAAAACGATATGCCAATCAAAGGGATAGAATTCAATTTGAATCTCTTAGGGTTACGTTTACAGGTGAAAATAACCCTCATTTAGTGCATTTCGAGAATGGGGAATGGCAATGTGATTGTGATTTTTTTCAGAGTCGAGGACGGTGCAGCCACACCATGGCATTAGAAATAATATTGGAAGGCATGTTACCCGAAACGGTTGCGGGTGGATAAAATTTCAGGATTACGGCATATAAGCATTTTTACGTAATTCTCATTCTGGTTAGATTATTGTCTGACTTTTAATAATATAAACCCATCCATTCTTGCGGATAAGGGATCATTTAATTCTTTCGACGTGAGACGGGTTGGCTATAACCGCTTGGATAACCAACGAAACGGCGCCAATAAGGCTGGCATTGGCGCCGAAATTAGAAAGTAAAATGTCGGTATTGGCGAGGTTATCATCTAAAGCCCGCTTTTTTACACTTTCTTCCAAAGCTGTCATAAAATATTTCCCTGCAATACTCATAGGTCCCCCGATAACGATCATTTGCGGGTTGAAGATATTGATCAGATTGGCAATCCCTATCCCCAAAGCACTGCCAGCTTCAGCCAGGGCTTCTCCGGCTTCGTTGTCGCCGGCATCGGCGGCATCGACGATGATTTGAAAAGACAAAGGTGAATTTTTTTCTGCCATTATTATGGGAATGAGGCTGTTCCTTTTCTCTTCGAGACAGGTACGAACTCTCTCAATAACCGAATATTGATTTGCGTATGTTTCCCAGCATCCGCTTTTTCCGCAGTGGCAGGGCGGTTGAAAAGTTTCAGACATAAAAGTACAGTGACCGATCTATCCTGCAAAGCTGCCCACACCGCGATAAATCTCACCATTAAGAAACAATCCAACCCCAACACAAACGCCGGCATAGATGCAGATGAAAGAATTCACCTGACGAGCCACACCAAAAAGATGCTCGCCGAGAGCCGCAGCATTGGCATCGTTGTCGATATAGATGGGTAGGCTGGTGTGATTGGAAAATATTTTTCCCAAAGGAACATTCCGCCAATGGAGATTTGGGGCGGATATCAGAAGTCCTTCCTGGGTATCGACCGTCCCGGGAGTGGAAATTCCTAAACCAAGCAGGCGTAACCCATTGGATTTTGCTAAAGCAATCGCTTCATCGACTATATTCAAGGTTTGATCGATGGTCGCTTCTTGAGCTTCTGTCGGGTCTGCCTCCTGGCGCTGCCGCCATAAAGTCGTACCGATAAAATCGGTGAGGATGACTGCTACAAAATCGACGCCAAATTCTACTCCAATAATTCCACCCGCCCCGGGGTCTATTTCTAGCAGGGCGGTAGGGCGACCAATCAAGGATTCTTCTTGACCGGTTTCGTTAACTAAGCCGCGCTCGATCAATTCATCGATCAGATTAGACACGGTCGATTTGTTCAAATTGGTTAAATTGGCGAGTTGTGTTCTGGATAGTGGTGATTGATTATGTATTTGACGTAAAATTATCGAAAGATGAATTTCTCTTATAAAAGATAAGTCGCTAAAGTTTTGATAATCCATTGTCTTCCCACTTCTATTTGATAAAACACATCATTAATTTATAGCGAAATTATTTTCAAAGTCAAGGTTCTGTTTCTAAGTATAAGAAGAATTATAAAGCATTACTAGAGTTTTAGAAATCTGAAAATTTTCAACAAAATCATTTGGTTGGAACAGCTCTTGCAACGTTATCTTATTATCATTATTCGGGTTTTATTAAGGCATTAATGATGGAAAATCAAATATAATATGAAAGGATGGTTTTTCCCCTTTAGGGAAAGGAGGTCATTATGAATAAACGCTTTATATGTATTGTTTTATCCATAACCTTAGTCTCGTTTTTATTGTCGGCAGCTTTACCTGCTGGGTGGGGGAAATATGCTTTAACGATAAAAAATAACACGCATACCAAAGTCTATGTGAAGTTAGAAGCCCCTAAAGCCTATTATTATTTCAAAATCAATCCTGGGGTAACTAAAAAATACACAATAAAATCAGCTACTTATAAAGCCACATTTTGGGGATGTTATTCAAAAAAGATCATAAAAAAATGGGAAGTTAACCGTAAGTATAAAATCCTGTTCCCAGTGTGCAATGCTCGGGATCATGGTAATGAAATGGGAGTTTTGCGGATTATATTCCCACAAAACGATGATGATGATTAACCAGGATGGACAACGTATTTGAATGAGGTGACACGATAAATTGAATAGTTGAAATTCGCTAAACCGGCTTAGTTAGGTTAATGCTCCAAACCCCTCATTTTACTATGCGGGGTTTGGTCATGTTTTCGGGGGAAAGAATATCATCCAATTCTGCTTTGGAAAGATAGCCTTTTTCCAGGACAATTTTATATACCGATTCACCTGTCGCCAGCGCTAAATTGGCAATCTCAGTCGATTTCTCATAGCCAATGTAAGGATTTAGGGCAGTAACCAAACCAATGCTATTTTCGACCATTTTCCGGCATATTTCCCGATTGGCAGTAATTCCCATAATGCAGCGCTCAGTGAGAGTGCAGCAAGCCCGCCCGAGCAAATCCAGTGAAGAGAACAAATTGTAAGCGATGACTGGTTCCATTGCATTCAATTCCAGTTGACCTGCTTCGGCAGCCAGCGTCACTGTCAGGTCGTTGCCAATGACTTCGTAAGCCACCTGATTGACTACCTCGGGGATGACCGGATTGACTTTGCCAGGCATGATCGACGAACCGGGTGCCATAGCCGGCAAATTAATCTCGTGCAAGCCAGCCCGTGGGCCGGACGATAGCAAACGCAGATCGTTGCAAATCTTCGATAACTTGACAGCCACGCGCTTGAGCACACCCGAAAGTTGGACGTATGCGCCAGTATCTTGGGTGGCTTCGACCAGATTTTGGGAAATGATGACCGGTACACCGCTGATTTCAGCCAGCTTAACCGTCACCAGAGGGGCGTAATCAGGGTGGGCATTCAAGCCAGTACCGATGGCTGTAGCGCCCAGGTTGATTTCGCGAATCAGCGCTTGTGCCTCCCACACTCTTTCGATATCCTCACCGACTGTCACTGCCCAGGCGCCGAATTCCTGACCGAGTGTCATAGGCACTGCGTCTTGGAGCTGGGTGCGCCCCATTTTGATTACGTCCGCAAATTCTTTGCCTTTATCGGCTAATGCTTGGCGAACCCTTTCCATTTCTCGCAGTAAATCGTCCATCTTTTGGCTCAGAGTCAACCGGATAGCGGTGGGATAAACATCATTGGTCGACTGCGACATGTTAACATGATTGAGGGGGTGCAAAATGTCATATCTGCCTTTCTCGTACCCCATTTGTTCAAGTGCTAAGTTGGCAATTACCTCATTAGCATTCATGTTGGTCGAGGTGCCGGCGCCGCCTTGCATCACATCCACTACGAATTCATGATGGAATTGTCCGGCAATAATCAAATCGCAGGCGTGAGTTATTGCATGGGCTAGAGGCGGCTTCAACAACCCCAACTCAGAATTGGTCATTGCAGCAGCTTTTTTTATATATGCTAATGAGTTAATCAATTGTGGGTAATTCGAGATGGGAATTCCGGTGAATTTGAAATTTTCCAGCGCCCGCAGGGTTTGAATGCCATAATAATGCTCGTTGGGCACTTCACGTTCACCAAGTAAGTCGTGTTCTATTCGGGTTTTAGCCATTCTCTCCTACCAAGTTCATCCGAGCTGTAATAGGGGGAAAACGAAAATACATA
>JBDKUB010000352.1:0-5366 GCA_039679915.1 Anaerolineaceae bacterium | reverse complement strand
CTTCTCTATCTGGATGAAACGAGCTGATTTCTTAAGAGATGCAGCCTGAAGAATTTCAATCTTCGGAATAACCGCACAAGGCTAATGCCCCGGGTCCAGTGTTAATACCTAAAACAGGGCCTGTCGTGTTGATCAGCAGCTCGATTGGGTTATACTCGGTTCGGATTCGCTCGGCAAGAGCCTCTGCATTGGCAAGGGCGTTACCATGTAGAATAGCAATTCTTAGATTATTTACTGAGGTTAATTGCTCGAAAAATTTTCGATATAGAAGGTCAACCACAGCGTTGTGGGTTCTTGCCAGGCTTATTGGCTGGACTAAGCCGGTGTTATGGTTGATTTTCACCAGCGGTTTTACTTTCAACAGAGTACCAGCCCATTTTGCGGCATCCCCAATTCTGCCCCCTTTTTGTAAAAAATCCAGGGTTTCCATGGCTACAATCAGGGTCAATTTCTTTCTGACCTGATTTATCTGATTTAGAATGTTGTTGAAATCTGCGCCAGCTTCGCGGGCGCGGGCAGCAGCCAGAACCTGCCACCCAAGGCTCATCGTTGGGCCTTTCGAATCGACCACTTCAGCCCGTATTTTGAGGGATGCAATCGCTTTTTTGGCGATTTCGTAGGTGCCACTCATGGCGCTGCTGATGGTCAAGATGATGAGTTCGGTAGCCCCTCTGGCAATGGCTTTATCAAAAGCCTCTTCAAAATCTTGAGTACTAGGCATAGATGAATGAGGGTGGATAGGGTTGCCAATCAACTTTTGATAAAATTCGTCAGGTGTCATATCGACACGATCGCGAAATTGTTCATCCCCCCAAACGACAATTTGTGGAACAACGATGATTCCATATTGTTGCAGTAATTCTTCTGGAATATCACATGTGCTATCCGTTATAATCCCAATCATCGTAAGAGATTTTTTCCTTATAGTTTTCTAATATCGTAAAAATTGATTTTGGCTGATGGCGCGGTTTGAAATAATTTAATGTATTATAAATCAAAGTCCATGTATTTTAATTAAAGGGCAATATCAATATTATCAATTTTCCTCGTGATCTGGCATAATAATTTTGATTGGTTGTTTTAGGGGCTGTCCTAAAACAAGGTTGTCACTCCGAGCGAAGAGGGGTCTTTCCATAAATTATATTTAGATGTCTCGCTTATCCTTCGCTGTGCTCAGGACATGGCTCGACATGACACTATGACTTTTTAGACAGCCCCTACTACAATTTCATCTTTATAGATCAACAGTGATATGTTGATCGGGGTAATAGATATTATCCAAACCCTTTTCAACCATCAAACTTTGCAAGATGTTGGCAGGCGTTTGCTCGCCGTGAACCAGGAATATTTTTTGCGCTTTTCCTTTGGCTGATAAAGCATATTCCAATAAAAAAGTTTGACCGGCATGAGCCGATAGACCACCAATCGTAACCACCTCAGCCCGAACCGGGTAGCTTTCGCCAAAGATCTTCACCTCTTTTTCCCGATCTGCCAGGCGCCTGCCCAATGTGTTGGGAGCTTGCCAGGATACGATCAAAATGGTATTTTTGGGATCCTCGATATTGTTTTTTAGATGGTGCAAAATACGACCTGTTTCTGCCATTCCGGAGGCGGAAATGATGACCATAGGTTCTTTGCGGTAGTTCAATGCTTTGGATTCCTCTGTTGTACGGGTGTATTTCAAATAGGGAAAACCAAACATAGATTTGTGTTTACCCATCAAAATAAATTGACGGGTTTCCTCATCGAAACATTCGGGATGGAGGCGGAAAATCTCGGATGCGTTGATTGCCAGGGGGCTATCGACAATGATTGGAATGGGTGGGATGACGCCTTTTTCGATCATCAAGTGCAATGAATAAACCAGTTCCTGGGTTCTGCCAACAGCGAACGCAGGAATGATGATTTTCCCTTTTCGTTTCAATGTGCGTGTAACGACTTGCTGTAATTCTTCATAAGCCAGTTCAGGTTCGCGGTGCGGTTTGTCACCATAAGTGCATTCCATGATTAGATAATCCGGGCTATCTGGCAGAATGGGATCACGGATGAGAGGCAGATTGCGCCTTCCAATATCGCCCGAGAACCATATGCGAACCTTGCGTCCTTTCTCTTCGACATCGAGTACCACTGCCGCTGAACCCAGGATATGGCCTGCGTCCACCAGTTTGGCAGTGACCCCAGGAATGGGTTCGAATGCCTCATCGTAGGTGACACTTGTAAAGTGCTGAGCAACCTGCCCAGCATCTTCCTGGGTGTAAATGGGTTCTACCAAAGGTTCACCGCGCTTAGCTTTTTTCTTATTGACATATTCCACATCTGATTCTTGAATATGCCCGGAATCAAGCAGCATGATGTTTGCCAGGTGAGCTGTAGCGGAGGTTGTATAGATTGGGCCTTCGTACCCACGTTTCACCAGGTTTGGCAAATTACCGCTGTGATCGATGTGTGCATGTGAAAGAATGACCGCATCGATTTGTGCGGGATTATACGGAAAATTTTGGTTTCGTTGATAGGATTCCTCCCGCTTGCCCTGGAAAAATCCACATTCGATCAATAGATTATGTCCATTAATTTGAAATAAGTGTTGAGAACCGGTTACGGTGCGTGCCGCCCCGTGGAATGTAATTTTCATTTTTCAGTGACTCCCTTTGTTGGCAATAAATGTTTATTTTGGATTGTTTTGTTATTCATGAATGGCGTGTATGATTTGATCTCCAAATTGTTGCAGACGCCATGGAACGTTTTTCATGATGTCCTGTAATTCTTTCATATCTACCGGGTCTAACTCGGCAATTTGAAAAAGTAAGTCCCGTGGTAGAACCACATCAGAGGAAACCTGCATCTTCATCGCCGTATTTTTTCTCCATTTGCGCAAATTTTCCAGGCGGGAGAGAAATTCATCACTGGGGCGGTGAGAGCGGTTTGGGTAGATGGGTGATGCGGCTAAGCCTTTATTTATTGCAGCGATAATTGCTTCCCCATCTTGTTTGATTTGGCGTGAATTTAGTAATTCTAAGCCGACCATTTCCTCGATCGTCCGAGGACATTCTATGGCGAGTTCTATTAAGACTCGGTCGTTAAACACTTTGAATAATGGCTGGTTTATCCGTTTGGCGATCCGGTCTCGTAAGCGACATAATTCTTGCAAAACGGCTGCTTTTTGAGGAGACAGGTCGTTGGCTCCATTGATCCGCCAGCAATCGTTTGATTTCTCATCGCCATTGTGATTGTTTACCTGGCATAAACGTTTGAAATCCTCTTGCGCCAGAGGTAGCAGGTTTTTTTTCGTCAGTTCGGCTGCTAATCGATCTCGCAACGGAATCAGGAAGTGGGTATCGATTTGAGCATAAGTGAGGAGGTGCGATGGTAAGGGACGTTGACCCCAGTTGGCGCGTTGGTAACGTTTATTCACCGTCATCGAAAATTCGCTTTCCAATAAAGAGCCTAATCCAACGGCTTCTCTACCCAATATGCGGGCAGCCGTGAATGTATCGAATATGTTATTGAATGTGAATCCAAAATCTCTCTTCAAGCATATCAAATCATATTCTGAGGCGTGGAAAATTTTTTCGATATTTGGATCAGCAAATATTGGTGCAAGGGGAGATAAATCGATAAGGACTAGCGGGTCAACGATATAGTCTTGCTGGGTAATAGAAAATTGAATTAGACAAACCTGTTCTTGATAGGCGTACAGGCTATTCGATTCGGTATCAACAGCCACTCGTTTCTCACCTTTAAGTTTTTCGGATAGTTCATTGAGTGTCTCAACTTGGGTGATCAGATGCGGCTTGGGAAGTTCGATAATAGACATTATACGATATTATACTCCCGCCGGTCGACCTTTTTTTCGAGGATGAAAGCATCTTCTCCATCGTGGTAATACCCATGCCAGATTGAGGTTTGCTGGTACCCAAAGCGTTGATAGAGGCGGATAGCAGCATGATTTGATACCCGTACATTGAGGCGATAAACAGGTGTATTGATCAATTTTTCGCATTCTTCCAGTAATTGGCTGCCGATACCGTGTCTCTGATATTCCGGCAATACAGCCAGAGTGGTGATCCATCCCAGTTTTCTGCCATCCCGAATGTCGCCGGCAATAAAACCTACCATAGTGTCATCGAGGACGGCTTTCAAGCGTACGACGCCCGGAAATGTCAGCACGCCAATCAAGTCTAATAATGGCCAGGAATCCAGTGGGAAACACACCTGTTCGAGATGGCGGAGCGCATTGAGATCTCGCCAGCTAGCTGTTTCGATAATTGCGGTTTTCGTTAACATCGTTTCATAATTATAAAGGAGAGTTGCAATATTTCATAAAATTAAAAAAGGGACGGTTGGGCAATTTTTGACTCAACTGTCCCTTTTGTTTATTCGCTGAGGGTTATTATGATTGATTTTCTTCCCTGCTTTTCAGGAAGTTTTCCATCATGCTGGTAAATTCCATCGGAAAGATAAATTTAGTCGATGGACTGGCGCCAATATTCTTGAGTGCTTCGAAGTATTGCAGAGTCATGGTTTTTGGATCGACGGTTTGGGCAACGGAATAAATCTTTTCCAGGGCTGCCGCAAATCCTTCTGCGCGCAGCAATTGGGCTTGTTTTTCACCTTCTGCAACCAGGATGTTCGATTGCTTTTCCCCTTCAGCCCGTAAGATAGCGGCTTGTCTTTCACCATCGGCGACGTTAATAGCTGCTTCACGGGTACCGGTCGATTCGGTCACCACTGCCCGGCGGATACGTTCGGCGGACATTTGGCGGTTCATGGCTTCCTGGACTTCGCGAGGCGGGATAATTTCTCGTATTTCTACATTGGTTACTTTTACTCCCCAGCGCTCGGTGACTTCATCAAGACGGGTGCGTAGCAGCGAGTTAATATGCTCTCGCTCTGATAACACATCATCCAGCGGAATGCCGCCGATGACTGCTCGCAGGGTTGTGGTTGCCATACCCTGGGAAGCGGCTTCGAAATTGCCAACTTGAAGTACGCTTTCAGTAGGATCCAGCACCTTGAAATACCAAAGAAAATCGATCGAGATGGGGGCATTATCTTTAGTAATCGAGGTTTGATGGGGAATTTCTCGCACCTGTTCGCGCAAATCCACTTTGACTGCCCGGTCTACGACCGGGATAAGAAACACAATTCCCGGACCTTTCGAACCAATACACCGCCCCAGGCGGAATACGACCAAACGCATATATTCCGGTACGATCCGGATGGCGGTGGCTAAAATTACTACAGCGAGAACGAGAACCGCACCCACTAGACAGGTCAAAACATTCGATACTCCGCCGGTATCTACTTGTAAAAATAATGGCAAAAACATAACATCCTCCTTAATCTGTGATTGAAAATGCTTGATA
>JBDKUB010000541.1:0-7343 GCA_039679915.1 Anaerolineaceae bacterium | reverse complement strand
GATATTTTCAAAAAATGCGCCCCACTGCCATTGAATTATATGCCCGAGCTGTATCCCAAAATGGTGAAAGTGCCCCAAGCGTGGGGATTGGGCTATAAGATGACCAACAGCCACCGGCGAGCCCGCTTTATTACAGCCAGCAGTTATCCCTATGTGCGTCGGTCGGTGCAAAAAATGGTCCGCCAAAATCCCTGCGATGTCATTGTATCAGTTCATCCATTGGCAGCCGCTCCGATTTTGCGTGTTTTGGGGAAAAACCGCCCGCCATTCATCGTCGTGGTCACCGACTTAGTCAGCACACATGCGCTATGGTATCATCATCATACCGATTTATGCTTGGTACCTACTGAAATCGCCCGCCAGCGCGCCATAGACTTCGGGATGGACGCACAAAAAGTAAGGGTGGTTGGCTTACCTGTATCAGATCACTTCTGTTCACCTCCCGGTGATGCCTTCATCATCAAACAAAAATTGGGTTGGCCCGATCATCTGCCAGTAATTCTCTTAGTAGGAGGCGGCGAAGGGATGGGGCCATTGGAGAAAACTGCCACCGCGATCGATGCAGCCCGTTTACCAGCGGCGATGGTCATCGTGGCTGGTCGGAATCTTAAACTCAAAGAACGGCTTCAAAGCAAAGATTGGCAAATCCCCACGTATATTTACGGATTTATCAAAGAGATGCCGGAATTCATGCGCGGCGCCGATATCCTGGTGACGAAAGCCGGTCCAGGGACGATCAGCGAGGCTTTGAATGCCGGTTTGCCGATGGTCATTTACAGCCGCCTTCCCGGGCAAGAGGATGGGAATGTCGCTTATGTAGTTTCAGAAGGGGCTGGGTATTGGGCGCCAAATCCAGCAAAAACTGTTGAAGTGATTTCGAACTGGCTGAATCATCCCGAGCAACGAAAGCAAGCCGTACAAGCTTGTTTAAAATTAGCCAAGCCTCAAGCTGCCCGGCAAATTGCACAAATCATAATCGAAGAATTCCTACCCAAAGCATCCCACCGGACGGATGAAATTCCTCCCCATAAGTCATGGGGGAACCAATAAGATAATCGCTTTCTTTACATTCTAATTATGGGAACATTATTTCTGGTCGCCACACCAATTGGAAACCTCGAAGATATCAGCCAGCGTGCAATCCAAACCTTACAACAGGTCAACCTGATTGCCTGTGAAGATACACGCCATTCCCGCAAATTACTTTCTCATTATCATATTACAACTCCGGTCACCAGCTATTTCGAGCATAATAAATACTCAAAGATTCCGGCTATTTTGGAGGCGCTGGCGCGGGGCGATGTGGCATTGATCTCGGATGCCGGAACCCCTGGCTTAAACGATCCCGGATATGAGCTGATAAACCAGGCACTCGATAAGGGATATCCGGTATCGCCCATTCCGGGAGCCTGTGCGCCAATTGCGGCTCTGGTGGCTTCCGGATTGCCCAGTGATGCTTTTTTATTCGTGGGGTATCTGCCCAGAAAAAAGAGCGAGCGGCAGCAACGTCTTTTGCAGCTTGTCGATTTGCCCTATACCCTGATCTTACTGGAAGTTCCTCACCGTTTGGTGGCTTGCTTGAAAGATATGCTGGACATATTTGGCAACCGCCGGATTGCCATTGCGAGAGAAATGACGAAAATCCATGAAGAAATCTTCCGGGATTCGCTTCAATCAGCCATAGACTATTATTCAGCTAACGAACCCCGTGGAGAATTTACCTTAGTATTGGAAGGAGCAATTTTCCCAAAGACACGTTGGACGGAAAATGAATTAATCGATTGGATCAAAGAGCAACTGGCAGATGGAAATTCTGCCAGTCGAATTGCTGCCTCCGCTGCTTTGATTTCAGGATGGCAGCGCCGTGAAGTGTATTCATTAATTCACAAATACCAAAATAATAAAATTACGGAGACCACTCGTGATACTGGATGATTTCACCGAATTTCAAAAATACGACCCTGAGCATATGATCGATAGAATCGATACGCTACCCGATCAACTGCTCGAAGCCTGGCAGATAGGACATCAGCACCCTTTACCTGATTTTTCTCAGATACACCACATCTTGATTGCCGGTATGGGTGGCTCTGCAATTGGCGCCGATCTTTTGGCTGGCTATGTCGCCAATCAATGCCAGATACCGGTAATCATCCATCGTGATTATGGGTTGCCAGCTTGGGCAAAAGGCGCTGAAACCCTGATCGTAACCTCATCCCATTCCGGAAATACGGAGGAAAGCCTTTCTGCATTCGAACAAGCCAGAGAAAACCGCTGCTCTATAATGGCTATAACTACCGGAGGAAAATTAGCAGAGCTGGCTAACCAATTCGATATTCCCATCTGGCTGTTCCCTAATCTCGGTCAGCCGCGCACGGCGGTGGGATACTCGTTTGGATTGCTTTTAGCCCTGTTCGCTCGATTGAACTTAATTGCTAATCCAGAGGCTGAGCTTCTTTCCTCGGTCCAAACAATGCGTCAGCAGCAACAATCCTTGTTGGTGAATATTCCTACCATTTCCAATCCAGCCAAAAGGATGGCAGGTCAATTGATTGGGCGGTACGTTACGGTTATCGGCTGCGGGATTCTCTCGCCGGTGGCCCGGCGGTGGAAATGTCAAATCAACGAGCTGGCTAAAGCCTGGAGCCAATTCGAATACATCCCAGAGGCTAACCACAACACTCTGTGCGGATCTCAAAACCCCGAAGAATTATTAAGTAAGTTGATGGTCCTCTTCTTGCGTTCACCCAGTGACGAACCGCGCAACCGGCTGCGAACCGAATTATCCCAAAAATCTTTCATGCTGCAAGGAATTTGTACCGATATCATCGATGCCAAAGGCAATACCCCTCTGGCAAATCTGTGGAGCTTATTGCATTTTGGTGATTACATAGCTTATTATCTGGCGATGGCGTATAAAACGGATCCAACCCCGGTTGCAAGCATCGAAGCGTTTAAGTTAGAAATGAAGCAGGGAAAGGATTAAATAAAGCCCAGAATCACTACACCAATCAATACGCCAATGAGCATTCCGGCAATGATATCGGAAAGATAATGCAACCCCATAGCAACCCTGGCAAGTGCCACTAAAGGTGCCCAAATCGCTAATGTCAGCGAGAACCAGAAAACCCCAAAATTAGATGCTAAAACAGCCAGCATCGCTGCTCTGGCAGCATGTCCCGATGGAAATGAATGAGGATCCGTTATGCGATAAATATTACCCCATTCTCCATGGGGACGCTTTCGGCGGATGGTAAATTTCAATGTCAACACCAATACCGCGGTTATGACGACGCCCAACCCTAAAATCATGCTGCGGGATTTCCAAGCATCATTCCCTAAAAGCCATACAACCGCCAATCCGATAATCCAAAACCACGAATCCCCCGAATGGGCGTATAGCGCTGCCAATGTTCGGATAAGCCCTGGATTCTCAGCCACCCGGATGCGCTGAGAGAATGTCTTGTCCCATGCCCCCAACCGGTCGATTACAGACAAACTCATTGTATACGTCTTTTTTCTAAATCAGCGCGGATAATTTCCAACTGGTTGGGTTTATCGATGTCCATACCTATCTCGGCGTATGGGCAGATGATTGCTCGACCGGTGACGTCGAGTCGTTTGGTAGCCGTATTTACCGTTTGTTCAAGTGTAATGGCGCGAAATAGAAGCAAGATTAATGTATCATATCCCACCAAAGCTGCTTGTTTGAAAACATTCTTACGGGCAGCGATGATCTTGCTCCAAATTTTCTCATTGTTGACTACGGTCTTTGTTCTAATGACGTTCAAATCGCCGCCGCAAACGGTAATATCCTTCAAATGAGTATATGAGCGTTTGGAAGATGGAAATCGTTTTTCCATGACATCTTGTTCGATGACATTGTAATAAATGTCCTCATCGGTTTGCATGGCGACATCCACAATCCAATCTACCATTTCCCCGGTAATCGCCGGAATATCGGAAGAAACCACCAATGTATGATGAGCTTGTGGAGAAAGTTCCAGCAATCGTGTGACCCCGCTGCGGATATTCTCCAGCATATCACCCTGGTTGGACAGTATGGCTGCCAGCTTCTTGCTCTTTATGCCGCGATCTTCAGGAAGTCCAACCAACACCACTTTTTCGACATTTTTCGCTTCGTCCAAAGCATCCAATACCCACTGGACCATCGGTTTACCCGCCACATCCAATAGGGCTTTGTATTCACCACGAGTGTACTCGTATAGAGGTTCTCCCGGTTGGGGAACTCCACCAGCCGTAACGATTGCGTCCATATCAATTCAACTCCTGCAATTGAGGTTCAAGTCCCAATTGATCGATTAATTGGTTCAATTCATCAAGCGTTAACTTGCGTCCCTTTCCGGCAACTGCCACCAAGGCTGCTTCCATCATATTGGTCCCAAAAGACCTGCCCTCTAAGACCGGTGTCGATGTAATCAGATATTTAATTCCAGCCTGGCGGAACAATTCCACATCCGCCGGGGTTGTGGTATTGGTGGCAATCACTTTTCCATCCAATTTGTATGGCATATGATGCTTAACATAATGACAATCTCCGGCAATAACCGTTGCCCATTGGTAATATTTTTCCCACTTGGGTTTTCGTACTTCTTGTTTCTCTCCGGTTGGGTAAACCCATTCGAAGGGAAGACGGCCAGCAATGGGCATGACCAGAGCAGCTAATGTTTTCAAAGTATTTTCACTATGCACTGCAAAAGGCAAACCAAACGAAAACATCAAATCGCCGAAGACACATTCATACCCCCCGTTGATAAACGACATAGACATCCCCCAACGGTCGACCCCCATCGTGATAAAGGCCTTCTTCTCTTTTATATAATCCCCAATTTTGGCTTGAATAAAATCTGCCAGCTTATTTTCCAGTGTATTCTTTAAGCCCGCCCCATCTACAACCGGCGTTTGCTTCACAAAGCGGATCATGGATTGAACCGAATATAGTGGATACCATTTATCAGCAGTCATCACTCCCAAGTCTGCGCCGCCCACGCCAAAAGCATCCACTTTACCATCCAATTCTTTATAAAGCTGAGCAGCTTTTTCCATGTCGCCATCCGTGCCAATCCGTTCGATACTCACCTTTTCCCCCAGCAGTTCGACTTCGACAGCTTTATCCCGTTTTGACGAGCCAATACTAATGCTCACAGCACGTTTCATAGCGTGCTACCTCCTGATAAAAAAATAATCTTTGATGATTCCCATCCCAGGTCTTAACTAATTTCTGAGTATACTCCAATTTCGAGCGTTTCATTCGAATGTTTTGTTATGACCGTTCTCGTAGTTGGTCAATATAAGTAATGAAATCGTAGTACACAGACCACTAGTGGTTTGTCAAAGCTCATTCTATTAATTAGACTTATGATTATTACTTCATCCCTCGCTTCCTTCTCCTATTTTGGGGAGATAATGATGAGAGAAAATGCTGCCATTTATTTTTAATGCCCCTCTGTCCTGCGGACAGGATTGTCCTAATAAAGGCTGTCACCTCGAGCAAAGCGAGAGGTCTTTTCATATTTATGCTAAGATGTCTCGCTTTGCTCGACATGAAATATATAACTTTTTGGACAGCCTCAAGAGGGGGGCTGGTTTAAGATTGAAAAAAATCTTTATGTGACCGAAATATTCGAAGACAAAGTCGTGTATCAGGCACAATGATGATATCCTAACCAAAAGCATATTCTAAAGTATAGCCATAATCTTTAAAACCCCTCAGTTAATTATTCGTTACCAGGTATACAATCGAATGTTATTTTAATTAAAATCCCGGTAAAGTCACCTTCAGGACAAGCAAATCAATGCCGGTCATCCGGAATAACCGGCTGCTTTAAATGCCACGGAGTAGCTTGTTGATAGGCAAAAGCTGCCCTTAAAAGTGTTGCTTCTCCCCATGGACGGGTAATAATTTGCAATCCGATTGGCATACCCGATGGAGTGAATCCACACGGTAAAGAAATCGCCGGCAATCCGGTAAGATTGAACGGCGCGGTAAAACGGGTCAAAATCGGCGCTAAACTGACCGAATCTAAGTTCAAAATAGGCGGTGCAGTAATCGGCGTGGTTGGGGTTAACAATACATCGAAATCATCAAAAAAATGCTCGAACTGATGCCTTATCTGGCTTTGTGTGTGTCGCGCCAGAATATACTCCTGGGTGGAATAAGATTCGCCTTTCTGCAGCCTTCGCAGCACATCTTCGCCAAACCACTCTGGGTGAGTTTTCATATGCTCATCATGAATCACTGCTGCTTCACTGGTAATGATCAATCCATTGGCTGAGGCAGCTTCCTGCCCTCCAGGGAATGGGGCTTCTTTGATCTCTGCTCCCAATTGTTCAAAAACCGCCGCAGCTTCCTTCACAGCATTCCATACTTCATCGTCTGCATCCGAGAAATAGGAATCGTTTACCAGGGCAATTCGCCATTGCTTCACGCCATATTTGATTTTTTTCGAATAATGATCGACTGGCATATTTTGGGAAGCCGGGTCGTGGGCATCATACCCTGCGGTTGCTTCAAGCATGAGAGCGACATCTTCCACGCATCTTGCCATAAGCCCGGCATGATCGGATGTCCAGCTAAGGGGAAGAACTCCCCTTAGACTAAGCCTGCCATAGGTGGGCTTCAAACCGACGACGCCGCACAACGCAGATGGGATGCGAATGGAACCGCCTGTATCGCTGCCTAAGGCACCCATGCAGAGATCTGCAGCCAGCGCAGCCGCTGAACCTCCAGAAGATCCGCCAGTAATACATTCGATATTCCAGGGGTTGCGACACACACCATAATGGGGGTTGATATTCGTAATTCCCAAAGCAATTTCATGCATATTCGTTTTACCGATACAAATCATGCCTGCATCGAAAAGCCTATCCACAATGTGAGCGTTCTGCTTGGGAATATATTCAGCATAGAATCGACTGCCCATAGTGGTGCGTATTCCCTTGGTCTCAAACAAGTCCTTGATAGCCAGCGTCGTCCCGCACAATGCAGCCGGCATTTTCCCAGCCTGCACGCACATTTTTGCTTGAGCGATCGCATTCTCGGGGCAGAGGGTAATGTAACAATTGAGCTTCGGATTGAGCGCCTCGATACGCGACAATTGAGCCTGCACTAACTCAAGCGGTGAAATTTGTTTGGAATATAGCAACTGCGCTAATTGGGTTATGGTGAGGTTGGTTATATCCATAGTATATTTTTTAACTACTCACCCGACAGTTTTAATCATCCGTCATTGCGAGGGGCGTTTTTTGCCCCGAAGCAAACTTTAAATCATAGAAAATGATTTGTTTTAGAAAGATTGCTTCATTCGCTTCGCTCTTTCGCA
>JBDKUB010000023.1:0-2275 GCA_039679915.1 Anaerolineaceae bacterium | reverse complement strand
TTCGAACGATGGATTTTCCAAGTGATATTGACTATGATTAAAACCAGGCTGTATGGAATAAAAAAACGCCCCTTATTAGGACGTTTTTTTTACTGAATTAATTATGAAGGATTGGATTGCCTAAGCTTTCACGATGCAATCCACCGGGCACACACTGACACATTGCGGAGAATCGTAATAACCAACACATTCCACACAGGTCGATGCATCGATGACATAAATGGTGTCACCTTCGGAAATGGAATTCGTCGGGCATTCCGGTTCGCATGCACCACAAGAGATGCATTCATCAGTTATTTTCATTGCCATAGTGTTTTCTCCTTAATTATTCTCTTGCTTTTCCTCGCGCAGAAAAGCATCAACATTCTTTAATTGATTGGTTATAGAGTATCATAGCGAGTAACCACTGTCAATTCGGATATATGTAATGAATTTTCAGGAAATTTATAACCTATCACTGCATACTCGTCATATTAGTCTGTCAAAGCTGATTCTATGATATTGACACGTGATCAATGAATTATATCTCAAACCATTCGGGCAGGCGAATTCTGTGATCATATTGGAGAACTCGTCTGGCATGACCATACACTAGACCTAAAGGTTTTCTCATCCTTCCAAGATGCTTTTTTACGTGATATCTTTGCTAAAATTAAAGATGATTCGCAATGGAAACCTCTAGTGGTCTGTCTAAGCTCATTGTATGATTTACACTTGTTATGATCACTTCATCCCTAGCTGCCTGCTCCTACTTTAGGGAGACTATGATGAAGGAAAATGTTGACTATTATTTTACCTGCCCCCCCTGTCCTGCGGACATCCCCCCATTTTCGCAGAAAATGGGGGGATAATAGAGGGGCTGGTAGAGGATTAATAAAAAATCAATGTGAGAAAAGTAATGATGCCATAACCAAATGACAATTCTAATGTGATGAAAACATAAACAATAGAAACATATTTGAAAGACTACTAGGATCTTTTATTTATGTGGAAGTGTAAAGATAAAATTAATGTATTTAGATGTCTTACTTTGCTTGACATGACATTTATGATGTTTTGGATAGCACCTTGTTTACTACGATTTCAGCTTTTTCACATTGACTAATCTACTAGATGTTGCTCTGTTCCTTCGCTGTGCTACGACAATTCACTATCCAAAATTATTCTGTGCTAAAATACTCTAAATCCAAATAATTTTATTCAATCAATGTCAACACAATGAGGGGAGCCTCCTATGACACACCATAAATCGAACTCAATTATGATCCTATTGGTTGTTTTCCTGGTTGGTTGTAGTGGTTTAAATCCAGCACCAACATTTACACCGACCAAACAAGAATCTATATTACCAAGTCCAACGGCGGTCATCGAACCTACTTCAACAACGCTTCCGACCGCGGTTGAAGTGGAGCCAACTGAAATCCCTACCGGGAAAACGATGACCGAAATTCTGGAAGAGATGGATGGATATCCATGCAGCGAAGAGAGTGATTTCACCTGTGTCAATATCGAAGTGCCGTTGGATTATTTCAACGCAAATTCGAAAGAGACAACGGTGGTAGTTTTTGGGGTTCTTCCTGCAATGGGTGAAAGCAAGGGGATGTTCGTCACGGTAGTGGGTGGTCCAGGAGGATCTGGGCTTCAGTCTGCCGATTATTACACTTCAGCTTTCGACGAATCGCTCACTGAAAATTTCGATATTGTATTCTTCGATCAGCGCGGGGTTAGCGCTTCGGGAAATATTCAATGTGCTCAAGCAGCAGCCGATTTTTACCGCTCGAATTGGAGTGCAATCACGCCCGAAGAGGAAGCCAATCTGCTGCAGGTCGCTAATAAATTCAGTGAAGATTGTATTAAGGAAATGGGAGATACGCGTCTGTTACCCTACTTGGGAACAGACCAAGCAATCCGCGATCTTGAATCTTTTCGGCAGGCTATCCAGGAACACGGCAGCGCCACTGCCGAGAAGCTCTGGATATACGGTGAAAGCTATGGCACACAATTTGTTCAAACCTATGCCGCTGCTTTTCCCGAACATATTGCCGCTATGATTTTGGATGGCACGGTCGATTTAACCCTCTCAGGGCAAGATTATTATCGTGAACAAGCCCAGGCATTTTACAACACGATGATGAGCACTCTGGAAGCATGCAATGAAGATGAGATTTGCGCCAAAGATTTGGGCGGTGATGCTGTAGCAGCTTACGATCACCTTTCTGCCAGTGTGGTCGGGAAAGCATTGAAATTCAAATTCCCACTTCCCTCAGGTGAGACT
>JBDKUB010000260.1:0-2707 GCA_039679915.1 Anaerolineaceae bacterium | reverse complement strand
ATGACGCCGATCGCCGTTGCATAAAGCGGATGACTATGAACCACGGCTCGAATATCTTTTCGCTGCTCGTAAAAAACCATATGCAGAGCAATCTCGGAAGTAAATGGGGAATTGCCCTCGATCAAATGACAATTGCGATCTACCACACCAATATCTTCGAGTTTCCTCTTACCATATGGGATTGTGGTGGGTGTGATGACGATATAACCGCTTTCTTCGTCTAAAACACTGATGTTTCCTTGTCCATCGCGAACCAATTTTGCATCATGCATCATGCAGCCAAATTCCAAAACCTGTTGTCTTAATTCTTTGAGTAACATGAGCTTTTCCTAATCAGAGAATATCCATTTTCGAAAAGTCGCATTGCTTAATGAAAATGGTCGATATCAATCCTGCGGACATGGGGTTGTCCTAAAAGAAGGTTGTCACCTCGAGCGAAGCGAGACATGACATATATGACTTTTTGGACAGCCCCAAGGTGTGCACCAAAAAAATATTAACAAAAAGATCACTATATGATCAAAGCTTTCGCTACTAAAAGTCATGCGCTAAGCATGTGAATTCCATCATCACCAAAGGCTTATTCAAGTGGTTTGTCAAAGCCCATTCTATTATTAGACTTATGATTATTATTTCATCCCTCGCTCCCTTTTTCTACTTTGGTGAGGTTGTAATGAGGGGAAATATTAATTCTTGTTTTCCATGCCTCCCCTGTCCTGCGGACATCCCCCCATTTTTGCAAAAAATGGGGGGATAAGAGGGGGGCTATCTTAAAATTATCAAAATGATCCTTAGAAATCGAAGCATTCGAAGTCAAAAGTCTGGTTCAGGCTCGTAAATGATACCAAAACCAAAAGCCCTTTTTAAGGTGATTAAAGTATTAATAATAGAATCATGTTTGACAAACCACTATAGTGATTACTCTATAAACCAGTGAATCATAATTGACAATCCACCAGGTAAACTCTTTGAATTATAATTTGTAATCATGTTTTAAGAAGGAAATCATGGCTGTTTTATTAGGTATCGACACGGGTGGCACATACACCGACGCAGTATTGCTGGATGAGAATAAGGGAGTGCTGAATAAAGCCAAGGCGCTCACAACCCATCACGATTTAGCTATAGGCATTCGAGAGGCAATCGAGAAAGTTATTACCTCTTCTTCACCTTCTGTTCAACTTGTATCTTTATCCACCACTTTGGCAACCAATGCTATCGTAGAAGGGCAAGGCAGCCCGGCTGGTCTGATTTTGATTGGCTATGAAAAAGATATGCTGGATCAAGTTGCTCTGGACAAACTCATTGACCCCCAGGCGGTTGTGTTTTTACGCGGCGGACACACTGTCAATGGTGAAGAGCTAACCCAGGTCGATCTTGAGGGTGCAGAGCAAGCTATCCGTAAGCTGACACCTCGCGTCGAAGCGTTTGCTATCTCCAGCTTTTTCAGTGTGCGCAATCCCAGCCATGAACTCCGAGTTCGTCAATTAGTCCGTCAATTAACGGACAAACCGGTCACCTGTGGACATGAATTGACCAGCCATCTCCATGCACCCCGGCGGGCTTTGACCACTGTGCTGAACGCTCGCCTAATCCCTCTATTGGCGGACTTGATCCACTCGGTGCAAAAAGTCCTCGACCAAAAAGGGATAAACGCTCCTTTGATGGTGGTAAAAGGGGATGGCTCTTTAATGGATGCCAGCATGGCACTGGAAAGACCAGTGGAAACCATATGTTCCGGGCCGGCTGCCAGCTTGATTGGCGTGCAGTACCTATGCCAGCAGCAAAACGCGATCGTCGTCGATATGGGTGGTACCACTACAGATATTGCCATTTTGCAGGGCAATCAACCCTTGTTGAGCAAAGATGGCGCCCGGGTTGGTAATTGGCAAACGATGGTAGAAGCAATCGATATGCGGACAACTGGCTTGGGAGGGGATAGCGAAATCCATTTGGATGAGAAAAGTTCTCTCTTCATAGGTCCGCAACGCGTGATTCCTCTCAGTCTATTGGGTATTCAGTTCCCAAGCATTATCAATCCATTGAAATCCAAGCTGAGACGAAAATTCAATAATAACCGCTCGGCTCAGCCGGGTGATGATTGCCGGTTTTATTTTCGACATAAGCAAGCTGATTTATATCGGAATACTTTTAGTAGCTTGCAGCAAGAAATTTGGAATTGGCTCGATGATCAGCCTAAAATAACTTCCGAATTAATGGCAGTTTTAAAATATCCCACCCTATACCGGCCTGAACTAGATGACATGGTTACTAACGGGGTTATTGCCACGAGCGCCTTTACACCCACGGATGCTTTGCATGTTTTAGGCATATACCAAAACGGTTCGGTTGAAGCTGCTCAGCTTGGGGGTCAAATCTGGGCAGATATGTTGGGTATATCAGTGGAAGAATTTTGCCGGATGGTCGTCCGCCAGGTAGAAAACCAGATGGGCAGATCGATTTTGGCAGCAGCTTTGGTCAATGAAGGGTTGCCAGCCCCAGATGGTCGAGGCGATTTGGGAAAATTATTGATCGATTCCGCGCTGGGTATAAAAACTAACCCCTCCTTCAAAGTCGAATTTACATTGAACCGTCCCTTGGCTGCCATTGGGGCTCCGGTGAGCGCCTATTTACCCGAAGTCGCTCGCAGATTGAACACACCTCTTTATCTTCCGCAACATGCAGAAGTGGGCAATGCAATCGGCGC
>JBDKUB010000376.1:0-5401 GCA_039679915.1 Anaerolineaceae bacterium | reverse complement strand
GACCTTTTTCTTATCTCAACCGCCGTCGAAAAAGTCGCTATTAATTTTGGTAAACCCAATCAGCAATGGATCGACCGCATGACTTTGGCTGAAGCAAAGCAGTATCTCGCTGAAGGGATTCATTTTGCGAAAGGCTCCATGGCGCCAAAAATCCAGGCGATTATTTGGTTCCTCGAAGCCGGAGGAAAACAAGCCATCATCACCAATCCTGAAAATATTGGGAGAGCGCTGCAAGGCGAAACTGGTACTTTGATTGTCCGAGAATAATAAAATTTCAGGTACTCTGGGAGACATGGTTGGTTAACTATGGATTTTCTGATTTATTCGACCCTGTGTTCACTCCCTCCCCGCAAGGGAGGAGGGAAAGAGTGGGGTTGAATAATGAAAGAATTAATTTGCATCAAGGAATGAGATTTGACGAACCAATAACAGAAAGCTGAAGAAAAATTAATCTATTAAGATTGATAAATTTCACTTGAATGGCTTATAAACGTAATATAATGGAATTTGGTTGAAAATTACCAAATTCATTCTTTCAGTGATTTTTGCTATATAAATTTGGATAAAATGGGAAAAAGAATGAATTTCAAGGTATCATACGTTGTCGGATGATAAAACCTAATGAATTCGGAATTAGGAGGTGTTCGCAAAAAAATAATAAACATTACCATATTATTAATCAATTCTAATTTGCAAAGAGAGGAGAAGTTTAAACAATATGAAAACTAAAATATTTACAATTATCGCTATGGTTGTAATGCTTTCTGTGGTGTTAAGTGCTTGTGCACCTGCAGCAACACCCACTGAAGCACCTGCTGCACCGGCAGCGACTGAAGCCCCGGCGGAACCCGTTGCTACGGAGGCTCCAGCGGAACCGGTTGAAACTGAAGCCCCCGCTGAACCAGCCGCGACCGAAGCTCCGGCTGAACCGGAGGAGTACGTTTTCGGTCTGTTGATGGTCGGCCCTTACAATGACCATGGTTGGAGTCAAGCCACTTATGAAGGCGCTGTTTATGTCGAAGAGAAGCTGCCTGGGACTAAGCTGGTTTACATCGATAAAGTAAATTCAGCGGATCGACCCGGCACAACCCCGGCTTCGTTAGCGGAAGAATTGGTAGCTCAGGGTGCAAAGCTGGTTATATTCAACTCTGACGATATGAAAGATAGCGCCACCGAATTTTCTCAGACCCATCCTGATATTAAAGTCATCATGGTATCTGGCGACCAAGTTTGGAAAGATGGTAAGGCTTATGTCGAACTTCCCAATATGGTCAACATTATGGGCAGGATGGAATATGGTAAGATGATCGCCGGTTGTGCTGCCGCATTGACAACCCAAACCGGAAAGATCGGTTACCTTGGTCCATTGATCAATGATGAAACGCGGCGTCTGGCTGCTTCGGTTTATTTGGGCGCTAAATACTGCTGGACCAACTATCTCGGTAAAGATCCAGCCGATCTAGCTTTCAAAGTAACCTGGATTGGCTTTTGGTTCAATATACCAGGTGTCACATCTGATCCAACACAGGTAGCTGATGATTTCATCAATAGTGATTACGATGTGGTCATATCTGGTATCGATACCACCGAAGCCTTGACCGAAGCGAAGAAATTCGCCGATTCGGGTAAGAAGGTTTGGGGAATTGCCTACGACTATGTAGGGGCTTGCGAAGAAGGCGCTTCAGTTTGCCTGGGTGTACCTTACTTCAACTGGGGACCCGCCTTCCTGGCAACGATCACCACGGCTGTGGATGGCAGTTGGACTTCGAACTTCCAGTGGAATGGACCGGATTGGACCGATATCAATAATCCGGACACTTCTGCGGTTGGGTTCGTTAAAGGCGCCGCCCTCAGTGAAGAGGCTTCAGCGAAAGTGGATGAATTCATCGCCGAACTGGCTGGCGGCCTTAATCTATGGACAGGCCCATTGAATCTGCAAGATGGTACGCCGTACCTTGCAGAGGGTGAAGTCGCCACAGATTATCAGATTTGGTACCTGCCTCAACTTCTGGAAGGAATGGAAGGGCAGAGCGTCTCTGAATAGCCTATAAATCAATTTTGAGGCTGGCTAAAAAGAAAACGATATGTTGAGCGAAGCGAATATCGATATGGGGATAAAATACATCCGCTTTGCTCAACATGGAAACCTCTTCTTTAGCCAGCCTCGATTTATATCTTTTTATCGTGCCCATGGTAGGTTTGACCATCAGCCGAATTTACAGGATTGCCCATGAAGGTTGAATTACGAAATATCGACAAAAAATTTGGAACTGTTCATGCTAATAACAATATAAGTCTGTGCATTCAATCAGGTACGATTCAAGGAATTCTAGGAGAGAATGGGGCGGGTAAAAGCACATTAATGAAAATTCTCTCTGGGTTTATACAAGCTGACCAAGGAGAAATCATTTTAGATGATCAACCTACTATAATCCATTCCCCAGCGGATGCAATTCGCCATGGGATCGGCATGTTGCACCAAGATCCTTTGGATTTTCCTCCCATGCGTATTATTGATAATTTCATCGTAGGGCGAGAAGGGGGGTTATTCCCAAACCGGAAAAAAATTCGCCAGGATTTCATACGATTAGCCCAAGAATTTGGCTTCTCTTTGGATCCCGATTCATTTGTCGATGCCCTTACGGTTGGGGAACGGCAACAATTGGAAATATTGCGCTTATTATGGATGGGTGTGCAGGTATTAATATTAGATGAACCCACCACCGGAATAAGCGCTGTTCAAAAAGAAAAATTGTTCGTTACATTAAAAACTCTGGCGAATCAAGGAAAAACGATTATTTTTGTTTCTCACAAATTAGAAGATGTGGAACAGTTGTGCCATCGAGCAGCAGTACTGCGACAAGGTCAATTAGTAGGAGAAGCTGAAGCTCCCTTTGAAATCGATCACCTTGTGGAATTGATGTTCGCCAAGGTAATTTCATTGGATGTGAAACAACCTTGTAAAATAGGTAATAAGATATTGACATTACAGGATTTAGTCACCGAAGATTACCGCTTGAGGTTAGAAAGTGTGAACTTAGAATTACACGCTGGGGAAGTGATTGGATTAGCGGGAATGGAAGGATCCGGTCAGGGACCTTTTTTACGCGCGTGCGCCGGATTAGTTCGCCCTACGCATGGTCGAGTGATTATCGGAGAGAAAGATCTGACGGGAAAATCATACCTTGTATATAAGAAAAATGGTGTTGGTTTTTTACCAGCTTCTCGTCTCGAAGAAGGTTTGATTCCGGGGTTGACACTTACCGAACATTTTATACTTGCAGAAAAAACACGGGGTATATTCATCGATAAAAATAAATGGGAGAAAGAAGCCAAAGAGCGTATTGTTGCTTTTAATATACGTGGAACGCCGGATAGCCCAGTGGAATCGCTTTCAGGAGGCAATCAACAACGAGCGTTATTGGCGTTGTTGAATTCGACGCTCTCCTTATTATTATTAGAACATCCAACACGAGGATTGGACATAGAATCGGTGATTTATATCTGGGGGAAATTGAAGGAACGCTGTCGTCAGGGTACAGCAATTATGTTCATATCATCTGACCTAGAAGAAATACTTCAATACAGCGATAGGGTATTGGTTTTTTATAGTGGACGGGTGTCGCCTCCATTGGATGCATCGACGACAAGCGTGGAACAACTCGGTCAATTAATTGGGGGGAAGGGTTGGTCAGAATTGCTCAGCAAACAAGGAAATAACTATGCTTAAGAACAATCGCTGGATCAATGTGCTGTTTCAATTAGCCGCCTTAATCCTGGCGTTATTATTGACTACATTACTTATGCTAGCCGCCGGCGCTCCACCCCTTGAAGCCTATGCTAATATCATCAAGGGAGCGCTTGGTTCATTGGATCGTATAACGAAAGTTTTAGTTTCGTGGATACCTCTTCTGCTAACCACTGCCGGGCTTCTTGTTACTTTTACTGCCGGATTGTGGAATATCGGCGTGGAAGGACAAATTGTATTAGGCGCCATCGCATCGACTTGGGTATTGCGGTTGTTGCAGGAAAGTACCATAGCCCCAGGATGGATTATTTTATTAAGTGTTTTAGCAGGCATGGTTGGAGGGGCTTTATGGGCTTCCTTAGCGGGAGCATTGAAAACCTTTGGGGGTGTCAATGAAATATTTGGCGGTTTAGGTTTGAATTTTGTTGCCACGGCTTTGACTTTATGGTTGATTTTCGGACCCTGGAAACGGCCGGGGGTAGGATCGATGAGTGGTACACAACCTTTTCCAGAAAGATTATGGTTGCCACAAATTCCCAACTATAACCTCAGCTTATGGGCTCTCGGGTTGGCAATTGCTGCGATTGTTGTTGTATATTTTTTGTTGCAAGGGACATATTTTGGATTGCGATTGAAAGCTGTGGGTAAAAATTTCAAAGCAGCCCGCTTGTTGGGAATACCCACCTGGCAGCATATGATGTCAGCGTTTGTTCTCTGTGGGTTAATGGCTGGTGCAGCCGGAGCAATGCAAGTCACTGCTGTTTATCATCGCCTGATCCCATCGATATCCAGTGGTTATGGGTATTTGGGATTGCTCGTTGCAATGTTGGTGAATTATCAGGCATTGTGGGCAGCACCGGTGGCTTTATTTTATGCGGCTTTGAATATCGGCAGCATTCAATTGCCTATTGTTCTTAAAATGGACTCATCACTTTCGGGTGTATTACAAGGTGTACTTGTTTTATTCGTCCTGATGGCTGAAGGATTACGCCAGCGCTTGATGCGCCGGGTTTGAGGTGACTGAATTATGAATGCGGACACATTGATTATTGGATTGGCTGGAGTTCTTGCTTCGGCAGCGCCGGTGCTTTTTGCGGTAATCGGTGAAACGATATCCGAGCGGGCAGGCGTGATTAACCTATCGATGAATGGCACTATTTTATTAGCCGCCATGGGTGGGTTCGCCGTTTCAGTGAGGACCGAAAGCTTATTTTTTGGGTTCATCGGTGGAATAATTATTGGTGCACTGGTTGCCTTAGTGTTGGCATTTTCGAGTATTACCCTGAGACAATCTCAGGTCGCTGTGGGTTTTGTTTTGACTATGGTTTGCCGTGACTTATCCTATTTCCTTGGCAATCCCTATATGGGATTGACCGGACCAAGGCTTTCTTCCTGGACCATCCCTGGATTGAGCCAAATTCCCATTCTTGGACCGTTATTATTCCGCCAAGATCTACTCACTTATATTAGTTTTCTAAGCATATTCATTGCCTGGGCTTGGATCTATAAAACCCGCCCCGGATTGATATTGCAGGGGGTTGGCGAAAGACCCGCGGCGGTATTTGTACGCGGCGCTAATGTAAATAAGTTGCGTTATCTGTATACGGTCATTGGAGGTGCCTTGATTGGTTTGGCGGGAGTTACTTATTCATT
>JBDKUB010000284.1:0-6017 GCA_039679915.1 Anaerolineaceae bacterium | reverse complement strand
CTTTTTGCAATTTTCTCGAATTTCGAGCGGTCAGCTAAAATGGCAATCAACAATCCAAAGATCACGCTCAGTGAAGTACCAATGACCAGCCATAAAAGATTATTGCGAAATGATTCCAACATGGCTTTGTCGGTAAAAGCAAAAATATAATTATCGAGACCGACGAATTTTGTGGAAGTGCGGTTGAAAAAGCTGTAGTATAAAGAACGTACACTGGGAAGGAAGAGATACCAAGTTAAGATGACCAAAGCTGGTCCCACAAACACAAAGGGTTGTAAATGCACCCGCCAACGTGGACCCAGCCGTTCGACTAACCAATTGGAAACGTCGAAAAGTGCAGCTACGCCAGCCACCCCCCAAATAATGGCCACCAAGGTGATTACTAATTTAGGTGCGCTTCCATCTCTTAGAAAGATGAAACCTCTCCACAAAACCAGAAAGGTGCAGATGGGTACGATTAACGATACAGCCAACCTGCCGACCCACGCTATTAAATTATATAATGCGGAACCTTGCTTCGTATTCTCTGTAGTTTCCATCGATACTCTTCTCCTCCACGAGCCCGATCAGCTCGATACCATGACGGAAATTCAATCGAGAAGCCAGCAAGGTGATATTTTTCAATCACCTTGCTGTTAATTATACGAGATTTTTAATCAGTAGGCCAACTGGCATCGATGGCTTTGAGCACTTCCTCCGTGTTAGCACCTTCCGCGCTGACCCAGTCGACTATTCCAGTCCAGAATGATCCGGCACCAACCACACCCGGCATCAGGTCCGAACCATCGAACCGGAAAGTGGTTGCTTCCTGAATAATGGTCGCAAATCCACGGGCGGCATCGGTGGGATACCAGGTCGGATCTGCATCTAAATGAGGAGCAACCGCGACCCCAGCCATAGCTTCCTCTTTCATCGAATAGCCAGTAGCTAGGAATTTCATGACCTCGCGTACTTCTGGGCGGTCGTTGAACATGGTAGCAATCGAGCCGGAACCAAGCACCGGTTTACCATAGGTTTCGTCAATCGGAGGCAGGTAGAAATAAGCCACGTCCTCGCCCACTTTTACCCCTTCGGGGAAGAAGTTGGTAATGAAGCTTGCCTGTCGGTGCAGCCAACATTTGGGCGGATCTTCAAAGAGCGGCTTGGGGGCATCGCCAAATCCAGTAGTCAGGATAGACGGAACGCCGCCATATACATAGCCTTCTTTGAACCAGATCTCAGCGACCATATCGAAGGCTTTCTTTACTTCAGGTGAATCGAATTTCAATTCGCCCCGCGTCCACTTATCATAATTCTCAGGAGTGGTCGTGCGCAGCATGACGTCTTCCACCCAATCGGTGCCCGGCCAACCGGTTGCGCCAGCACTTTCGATACCGATGCACCATGGAGTGCCGCCATCCGCTACAATCTGATCGGATAAGGCAATCATCTCTTGCCAGGTTTGAGGAATTTTATATCCCTTGGCATCGAATGCCTTTTTAGGATACCAGACCAGGCTTTTTGCATCCGCATTATGCCAGACGCCAGCCACCTTCCCATCCACCATCGAGAGATCGATCAGCGATTGAGAGTATTTACTGGTCAGGAAATCATTGGTCAGGAAGGTTGAAACATCCACAAGGTTACCTTTGCGCATGAAATCTGCCATCAAACCAGGTTGTGCAAAGGTAGCGATATCCGGTGCATTGTTGCCTTCGACGCGTACTAGAATCAAGGTCTCGAAATCTTTATTGCCTTCATATTCGACCTTGATCCCTGTCTTTTCTGTGAATTCATCGAATTCCTTTTGGAAAAGACGCGCTTGTTCATCGGCTGCTACACCGAAAATGGTGACGGTGGTACCTGCATATTCAGTCGAATATTCCACGCCTCCAATTTCCACCGTTGTCGCAGCCGGCGCTTCAGCTTCTGCTGGCGCTTCTTCGGTAGGGGCTTCTGCTGCGGGTGCTTCTGTTTCTACGGGAGCTTCTTCCACTGCCGGCGCCTGGGTGGCTGGGGCAGGGGTTGTTTGAGCGCAAGCTGCTAACAACAAAGAAAAAATTGCCAGCAGCGCCATTATTTGCCATAACTTATGATTTTTCGACATTTTTCTTCTCCTTAGTCTCTAACCATTTGAAGGATTTGATTATTTATAGAACAATCTATTAGGACCGATCTTTTATTCTTCACCTCCTTATATACACAAATGCTCCATTATAGATGGAACATTAAACGGTGTCTCTTTCGATAACGCATAAGGGAAGTTTTACATGTTGTATAGGTCGACGAGCATCGTTCAATTGAGACAGCAACAATTCAGCAGCGATACGGCCTGAATCGTCCAAAGGCTGCCGTATGGTGGTTAATCCAACATACTCTGCAATATCCAGATCATCGAAACCGATGATTGCTAAATCGTCAGGTATTTTTATCCCCATTTCATTGGCAACTTTGATTACAATGATGGCTTGAATATCCGTTGCGACGAATATTGCCGTGGGCGGGTCCGGTAAACTTAATAATTCTCGAGCAGCTTGGCGGGTTGGTTCTTGAGAAAAATTGGATGAGCGGATGAAATAATCAGGAAGCTGCAAGCCGGCGTCTGTCATACCTTGTTTGAATCCTTCCAAACGGGCAATAACCGGGCGAATTGTGTAGTCAGGCGGATCGATATCCCCAATGAACGCACAAGATTTATGCCCCTTCGAAATCAAATAGTTAGCAGCTAATTTTCCGCCATAGAAATCGTCGATTTCGACACCGTAAAATATTTCTTGTGAGGCTTCGATGGTTACGATCTTGGGACCCCGTTCGGCTAACCGTCTGGCAACTGCTTCGGATAAAGGTAAAGAGATAATGATTAAACCGTCTAAATTACCGGTTATCGCCAAGGAGGTAAGATAACCAATCAAGCGGTTCATCGAATCGACCGTGTAGATCAGCATTTCGTAATTGGTCTTCGTCAAAACGGCATCGATTCCCCGTAGACGTTGGACGAAAGATAAGGTGGTGTAAAAAGGGGATAATATCCCTATGCGGTGATTACCTTGTAGGGCGCGCGCTCTGGCTTCTGCTTTGGGAATAAAATTCAATTCATCGATGGCTGCCAGTATCCTGGCTCGAGTATCTTCGTTGACGCGCTCCGGTGAATTGATGACCCGCGAAACGGTCGAGATGCTGACGCCCGCTAATTTAGCGACATCATAAATAGTGGGGTGGGTTTCTCCCAGGGGCTTGGTCTCTTTGCTTGGATCAGGTCTCATATATAGAAGTGCTTTTATGAAAGCACTTCTATATTATAGCATAGAAATTACCTTTGTCAATTGTTTTAAGGTTTTTTAATTTATTTTCAACCAAACATATTGGTGAGGAGACAGCTCCAAGCCCAACTCACCTGTTAATGAACTATGGATTATTTGCCCGGACAATATATCTACGATTTCATGCCTGTGTTCTCGAGGTAGAGGAATAGCTAAATTTTGATAATCTGATGAGAGGTTGTTACAAATCAATAGATTTTCCTGCTTTATCGACCGCCAATAGGCAGCGACCGCCTGGTTTTCACCCTTCACCCATTCCAGCTTTCCGCTGGCTAAAGCAGGGCTTTGTTTCCGGACTGCCACCATATGCTTGATTTTGTTGAACAGAGAATTGGGGTTTTTCTGTTGGTCTTCCACATTAACCCGAGATGGATCGTAGGGCTCTTTATCGATAATCGGCGCATATAGGTTGCCAGGTTCGGCAGAGGAAAATCCGGCATTGAGGCTGTTTTGCCACTGCATCGGTGTGCGCAATCCATTGCGGTCGAACAATTCGATATTATCCCCCATGCCAATTTCGTCTCCGTAATATAGGATGGGTGAACCCGGTAGGGTAAAAAGCAAGGAATAGGCAAGTTCGATTTTTTGTTGATCATTATCCAATAAAGGGGCTAAACGCCGGCGTATTCCCAGGTTTAGACGCATAGCCGGGTCTGGAGCATAATGCTCCCACATCCACTGCCGCTCTTCTTCGGTCACCATCTCCAAGGTCAATTCATCATGATTCCTCAAAAAAGTGCACCATTGACATTCTTTTGGAATTTCCGGAGTTCGTTCCATAATTTGGATTAGAGAGGTGTTATTCTCTTGTCCAATTGCCATATAGATACGCGGCATCACCGGAAAATGAAATCCCATGTGGAATTCGTCACCATCTCCAAAATAGGGTCGTACATCCTCAGGCCATTGGTTTGCTTCGCAAAGCAATACCCTGCCGGGGTATTTCTGTTCGACAAAACGGCGTAATCGCTTCAGGTACTGATGAGTTTCGGGCAAGTTTTCGCAAGACATAGCCTCCCTTTCGAACAAATATGGGACAGCATCCACGCGAAAACCATCGATGCCCATCGATAACCAATAATCCATGATATCGATGATTTCTTGTTGAACCCTGGGATTATCAAAATTAAGATCCGGTTGGCTGGAATAGAAACGGTGCCAGAAATATTGGCAGGCTTGTTCATCCCAGGTCCAATTCGATTTTTCGGTATCCACGAAAATGATGCGGGCATCTTTATATTTTTGATCCGTGTCGCTCCACACATAATAATCACGATAGGGTGAATTTCGATCTTTCCTGGCTGCCTGAAACCAAGGGTGTTGGTCGGAAGTGTGATTTATCACCATATCCATGATGAGGCGCATTTGACGTGCATGGGTCTCTTCGATAAGCGAACGCAAATCATCGATGCTCCCGAAGACTTCAGCGATCGTATAGTAATCGGAAATATCGTAGCCATCATCTTTCAAAGGCGATAAATAAATCGGCAGCAGCCAGATGCAATCGACCCCCAGGTCTTTCAAGTAGTCCAATTTGCCTATCAAGCCGCGCAAATCGCCATGCCCATCGCCATTGCTGTCGGCAAAAGCGCGTACATATATTTCATAGAAAAAGGCTTTCTGATACCAGTATTTATCGTTATCCATATATGGGTTCCTATCGAATCAACAAAAATAGATAAAATATTTTACCCTATATTAAAGTTTTCTCTTTAGTGCTGTCAGAAAATTTGTATCCTCTCAGATGTTCACCCTCATCTAAAATTTTCTCATGAAACAATAATATAATTCTAATACAATTTAGACTATTTGGATTATAATAGTAATATATAAAAATAATCCATTGAAATATTATCGCTAATTCATAAAGTAAAAAATTAGGAGTAAGATGATGGAAATCAGAAATAAATCTACAAAAAAACGAAGTTCCGTAATGGCAATCGAAGATCCCCCTTTTGCACGATCCTTATTCGGGGAGGTACGTTGGGCATGGATCTGGTTGTTCCTCCGTATCTACGTCGGTTGGCAGTGGCTGGAAGCCGGGCTGGGAAAGATCCAAAATCCAGCATGGACCGGTAGTAATGCTGGGGTAGCCATCACCGGTTTCGTTACCAACGCCTTGACTAAAGCTGCAGGCGAACATCCGGATGTGCCCGGTTGGTACGCCTGGTTCTTACAAAACCTGGTTTTACCTCAATCTGCCTTGTGGAGTTATCTGGTTGCCTGGGGTGAGGTTCTGGTCGGAATTGCTTTGATCCTCGGTATCTTTACCGGTATCGCAGCATTTTTTGGCGGCTTTATGAACATGAGTTATCTACTGGCTGGTACAGTCAGTGTCAATCCGGTTTTGCTGATTGGTGCATCCATTCTCTTACTAGCTTGGAAAACTGCCGGATGGTGGGGCTTGGATCGCTGGATATTACCCGCTTTAGGCACACCTTGGAGACCTGGGTTGATATTCAACAGCCCGAAAGGAGCCTCCGCCCCTTCAATGCAGCAACAAAGCGAGGCATAGCCGATTATTCTGCGAATTGACAATATAACCGTTAGCTCACAATCAGGTGCGATAATGAACATTCATCTCGCACCTGATTTTTTTCTGGCAGAAATTGGATTATTTGTATCATGGGGATGTTGAAAAAGATTAAGCCACAATGGAATTGTCCTAAAAGAAGGCTGTCACCTCGAGCGAAGCGAGAGGTCTTTTCATAGGTATGC
>JBDKUB010000241.1:0-6440 GCA_039679915.1 Anaerolineaceae bacterium | reverse complement strand
AACAATTCGATGTTTTCATAGAGATGATCGGGATACAATGTTTCCAGCGCTTCGCCCACTTTTCCATGTAATAAACTGCGCTCCCGCTTCAACATAGTCTGGTATATGGCTTCAGACATCAGCATGTGGCGGAAGACATATTCATCGGGAATAGATTCGGGTGAAGGGATGATGAATTCCTTTTCGATCATCTCGTCCAATGCTTCATCCAGGTCGGATTCATCGATGGGCTGTAATAAATAGTTTAGCAATGATTTATTAAAATGATTTCCGATTACAGTGGCATACTGTAATACTTTCCGAGAATTTTCATTGAGACGATCAAAACGAGCCAGGATCAATTCTTGAATATTATCGGGCACATCCAAGCCGTTTAGATAATCTTGTGATGCAACCCGCCAGACATTTTTTTCGGATTGAAGGATGCCTTTATCGATGAGCATATGCAGGATTTCTTCGAGGTAGAGAGGCACACCTTCGGCGTTTTGGATGATCTGCTGGTGTAGGCTATCAGGTAAATCTTCTATGGTAATAAGTTTATACAAGAGGTCTTCACTTTGATCGTTGGAAAGGTTTTTGAGTTCGATCAAAGAAGATCTATCAGCGAGATGTAATTTCATCCAGGACTGGATTTTTTCCACCGGTGTTCCCGCGACCGGTCGTGAAACGGCAACCACAAGGAATTGAGTTTTTTTAAGCGCCTCCAATAAGAATGTCAATAAATCTAAAGATGCTTCGTCTGCCCAGTGCAAATCTTCCAGAATGATGATCAAAGGCTGAAAGCGTGCTTCGGCTAACAATAAGTCGCGCACTGCGAGAAATATTTGTTTGCGTAATTGTCCTGCATCTAAGCGATGGATGCGTTCGGCGGAAGCTATATCGGTATATGGCAGGGATAATAGATACTCTAAATATGGTAATGATTCAGAAGCTCGGCTGCCAAGTTTCTCATGGATTAGCGCCGAGAATTTTTCACCGATTTTTTCATCGGGAAGGTAGTGGATTCCAATCCAGTTGCGTAATAATTCCAAAAAGACCCAATAAGAAACTGAGCGGCGATAGGTAAGGCTGCTGCCTGTTAATACATTCACCGGCGCTTTTTTTAATAAGGCTACCCATTCTGAAATGAGCCTACTTTTTCCGATACCCGCCTCGCCTGTTACCAGGATAAATTGACCATTCTTATTTTTTATCAAATCTGAGACGGCTTTTTTCAAGAGATTGAGTTCATTTTCCCGACCTATCATGGGGGCTTTCAGACCATCCGCACTTCGATTTTTTCTTGGTTTTGACAAGAAGCCCTTGACCCGATAGGCGGTTATAGGTTGGTCGATGCCTTTGAGAAACAATTCTTTTTCCGGCTCGAATTCGAAGATATTTTCGGTTTGACGAAAGACTGCTTCGGAAACTAAGATCGTGCCCGGGTTTGCGGATTCTTCGATACGATGAGCCAAATTGACCGTATCGCCGATCGCTGTGTAATTCATCATCAGATTAGTGCCGATTCCCCCCACGATTACCGACCCGGAATGTAATCCCACTCTCATCTTCAGTTCTACCCCCTGCTCTTGCTTTACCTGATATGACCATTGATCGATTTCTGCCTGCATATCTAGGGCAGCCCGTACTGCTCTTTCGGCATTATTTTCATAGGAAATGGGTGCGCCAAATAAAGCCATCAATCCATCCCCGGTTAATTTGTCCACGATGCCTTCATATTTATAGACTTGTTTGACCAATAACTGGATGTGGTTTTGGATTAGCTCATAGAGCACTTCATTATCTAAACGACGGGTGGCTTCGGTATACCCGGAAAGATCTGTGAATAAGACCGTAACATTACGGCGCTGGCCGGTGGCTTCGTACCCCGCCTGACGGAATCTTTCGACTAGATTAGCACCCATCACCACCCCTAATTGTTCCGAAATATTAGGGGTGGACGCTAGTGCAGGAGTATCCACGGGCGTAATCATAGGATTTTGTTCATCCAAGCGATTCCCACAATTTCCGCAAAAGCGCATACCCGGCGGGTTAATAAATCCGCATTGAGAACACAATGTAGTCATGGTATAAATCTTACTATATTCTTAACATTGTGACTTTTCAATTTTATTAATCAGACAAAATTGCCCAATTCATTTGACAGAGTTCGATGAACCCATTATAATACTGCCCTGCATTGCCCCGGCGAACAGGCTGGGGCGGCATATTGTATTCCCAACTTCCTCGATGTAAAGCGTCTTTGAAAGTATACGCGTTGCTATCGGAGAAGTGAAGTTTGGAGAGGTAAATGAAATACGCAATAGTTGAAGATGGTGGAAAACAATTCAAAGCCGTGGAAGGTGAAACAATCGAAGTGGATCACTTTCCGTCTGAGGTAGGCGATACAGTCGATCTGGAACGAGTTCTTTTGGTGGCAGATGGCGATCAAATTTTGATTGGTTCACCACTGGTACCCGGTGCAAAAGTACAAGCCTCAGTTCATGGACATGTAAAAGGTCCAAAAGTCGTGGTGTTTCGATATAAACCCAAAAAACGAATTCGCACTAAAACGGGTCATCGCCAAAAATATACCCAGTTGAAAATCGAAGCAATAACGGTTGA
This sequence comes from Anaerolineaceae bacterium, assembly GCA_039679915.1. Taxonomy (GTDB): domain Bacteria; phylum Chloroflexota; class Anaerolineae; order Anaerolineales; family UBA4823; genus JAAZNS01. The sequence goes on along the minus strand of JBDKUB010000241.1, from coordinate 3,836 downwards.
ATAGGAGAAAAAGAAAATGGCACACAAAAAAGGCGGCGGCTCCAGCCGCAATGGTCGTGATAGTCAATCACAACGATTGGGTGTGAAAGTCTATGGCGGTCAGTTCGTTTTATCAGGGAACATCCTGGTTCGTCAGCATGGGACCCATATCAAACCAGGGTTGAATGTCGATGTCGGGAAAGATGATACACTATTTGCAACCGCAGATGGTATCGTCGTCTATGAAACAATTCGGGATGACCGTAAACGAGTCAGTGTCATTCCAAAAGAGGAAGGAGCAGCACAATAATCAGCAAGGTTGTTGTGTTGATAATTTAATAGTCATGAAAGCAAATATACATCCAACTTATTATGAAGACGCATTAGTCATATGCGCCTGCGGAAATACCTGGACAACGGGTTCGACTAAAAAAGAAATTCACACAGACGTTTGTTCAAAATGCCACCCGTTTTTCACCGGGGAGCAACGTATCGTCGACTCTGAAGGGCAGGTTGATCGCTTCTATCGAAAATTGCAGGCTCGCCAGGAATTCCTGGATGATAAAGAAGCCCGCGCGGCAGCTCGAGTATCTCCGACACGCCCTATCGAAGAATTGGAATTAGGAACGCGTGCCACTGAGGCATTGCTCAAAGCCGGGATTACCAATGTTGGGCAAGCGCTGGACAAGATGGCTATGGGGGAAGCCACGTTGCTTGCAATCGATGGCTTTGGTAGGAAATCTTTGGCCGACCTCAAGAAAAAATTACGTGCTTTTGGTTATGAATTACCAGAGATCATCGACGAGATCACGGTATAACATTTCTCTGAATATGATGAACAAATAAAAAGTCACCCAAGAAGGGTGATTTTTTATTTATATTAATCCTCTCGTGAATGACTATGATAAAATCAAATAAGCTCCGCTCGATAGAAAATTCCCTGAAAAATTTGCATTTATCTCGATTATCTATTTCTGGCATTTATCTTATATGAAGTGAAAGGAATTTTGTATGAAACACCATACTGGTTCGGTGGAGGTCATAACCGGCTCGATGTTCAGTGGAAAGACCGATGAATTGATTCGACGATTGCGGAGGGCGACCATTGCGCGTCAACAAGTGCAGGTGTTTAAACCAGCCATCGATAACCGTTACAACGCCGAGAAGGTGACTTCACATGCCGGTAGTGATTTTCAAGCCATTGCCATCAAGTCTTCTGCAGATATCAAAAAATATTTACAAAAAGACACAACGGTAGTAGCCATTGATGAGGCGCAATTCTTCGATATGGATCTCACCCATATTGTTCAGGAATTGGCAGATAAAGGATTGCGGGTTATAGTAGCCGGATTGGATACCGATTTCCGCGGCGAGCCTTTTGGTCCCATGCCAATCATCATTGCTCAAGCAGAGGAGGTGGATAAGCTACATGCCATTTGTATGGAATGTGGCGAGCCTGCCACTCGAACACAAAGGCTTGTTAATGGAAAACCTGCCCACTATAACGATCCGGTTGTGATCGTTGGCGCTGCTGAAATGTATGAAGCCCGCTGTAGAAAACATCATATCGTTCCGCGTGATTAGAAATTATTGTATCGAGAAGAAAATCCTATGCAAGATTACAGAGAATTTTTAGAAGAAATCATCATTCCTGAGGATGTACTCCAAAAGCGTATCGTTGAATTGGGTACAGAGATCAGCCGAGATTATCAAGGGGAAACACTCCATTTGATATGTATTTTACGGGGCGGCGTTGTTTTTCTAGCAGATTTGATGCGTCATATTACCGTACCTAATTCGATTGATTTCATGGCAGTTTCCTCTTATGGCGCTGGGGTTAGAGAGTCAACCGGTAAGGTAAGGATTACTTTGGATCTTCAGGAAGATATCCGCAATAGAAATGTGCTGTTAGTCGAAGACATTGTCGATAGCGGTTATACTATTTCTTCCGTTATAGATTTTTTAGAGACTCGTCATCCCAAAACTCTAAAAGTATGTACACTTCTAAGTAAAGAGGAACGTCGCGAAATCCAAGTGCCCATTGATTACTGCGGCTTTGTCATTCCCAATAAATTCGTTTTCGGTTATGGCTTGGATTTAGACGAGTTGTACCGTAATCTGCCTTTTATCGGCACGGTAAATACTGCCCGATATACCCCCCCCGACCATTGATCATTGTGATCGAAAACGAGGAATCGCTGCAATACTTTGTACCCGATGAAATTCGGCAGGTATTGCCGCGTCAGATTCCAATTTATTTGGTGGGGGGCGGCGTACGTGATGCTTTGATTGGACGCCAATCCGTCGATTTGGATTTTGTCCTTCCCCAGCAAGCGTTGAAAACAGCTCGAACGGTTGCCAATGCTTTGAACGGGGACTTTTTTGTGCTGGATGAAGAAAGAGAAATCGGGCGTGTGATTATCGATAGAAAAATGGGGAGACGGAAAATCTTGGATTTTGCTCTACAGCGTGGACTAAATTTGGAAGAGGATCTCAAAAGGAGAGACTTTACCATTAACGCTATAGCTCTCGATGTCCATCATCCAGCCCGATTAATTGATCCATTAAAGGGCAGCCTGGATTTGCATGATAAGGTATTGAGGGTTTGTTCCGATTCCTCGATCAGGGATGATCCTGTAAGAGTTTTGCGCGCTGTCCGAATGGCAACTGTATATCAGTTGCGCATGCAACCGGATACTTTATCGCTTATCCGCCAGTCTATCGATGGATTGAATGAAGTGTCGGCGGAACGTATTCGGGATGAAATATATCGTTTGTTAGATTCACCAAACCGGGCTTCATCTCTACGAGTTTTAGATAAGCTAGGCGGGATAAGAATAATTCTCCCCGAGCTAGAATCGTTGATAAGCATAACGGCTGAGAGCGTTCGAAATAAAAATAAATGGGAAACTACTCTGGAAGTATTACAACATCTGGAGAATCTTCTGGCTGTTCTGGCATCTCAGCCAGATCAAGATTCCGGTAATAACCTATTGATGGGTTTGGTGAATATTCGATTGGGACATTTCCGAACTTATTTGAATGAGCATCTGGATACCTATTTTCCTTCCGGCAGGTCGGTAAAGCAAACCTTGTATTTTGCTACATTATTTCATCAGATAGGAGAAATCGATTTATCCGCCGGGAATACAGCAGAGGCAGCGAAGCTGCTACAAAATCGAATTCTGGATATAACCCCTCGGCTGCAAAAATTTTGTTTGAGCAATCAGGAGATCGATCGGATCATAAAGATAACCGAAAATTATTTTCCGCCAAAATTGCCGGCTTATTCGCCAACCTTACCCAATCGACGCGATATTTTTCGATATTTTAATCGGACAGGGGAAGCAGGTATTGAAGCCGGTTTGCTCTTTCTGGCGAACCAATTGACATCTGCCGGTCTGGATATACTCCCCGAAACGTTTGAATATCAATTGAATGTAATCAGAACATTGTATGAAGCATGGTGGGAAAAGAGGCATGAGCTGATTTCGCCCGTTTTATATGTCAATGGTGATGACTTGATGCAGGAACTAGATTTGAAACCGGGACCGATTTTGGGTAAGCTATTACTGGAAATCAAAGAAGCCCAGGCTGTTGGTGAAGTAAGCTCACGCCAAGAAGCATTAGCTTATGCGCGGCGTCTACTCGGATGATTGAAAAAACAATGGTGGTTTAGGGAGATATTTCTACTAAGTCTGTCTTGTAATAACGCCGGCATCCCAGTTTATTTACCGGCTTTCGATTGGTAGCCTAACAGTGTGGTAAATGTATGTAGGATTTTAGTTGAACTATGCTTGTATAGAGAGTTTGCCTGAGCTGGATTCTTCTGCACGTGCTCTTCGAGCCAGGCGTTT
>JBDKUB010000560.1:0-1911 GCA_039679915.1 Anaerolineaceae bacterium | reverse complement strand
TTTTTCCAAGCGCTATCGACCAGATAGTGCAACTCATGGATATCTTCTTTGGTCATTGAAGCCGCGGCTTCATACCAATACGCTGCCTCAACATGATTTCGTAAATCCGAAAATTTTTGGAATTTATTTCGATCGATTTCAATGGCATATGACAAACTTTGACGGACTGCCGGTAGAAATGAATACGGCAAACACCGAATGCCTGTGCGAGGTCGCACCTCGACAAAACCCAAGGCTTTGGCAACCTCTAATTGCTCTCTTAATAAGGCAATGCTTACTTCTAGTTTTTGACTCAGGTCTTTCAATGAAGGAATATGGTTGGAATTGACCTCTGGCTTTGATGTCGAAGCCAGGTAATTTAATAGTTCGTAAGAAGAATGATTATGAACCACGCGAATCTCCCCATTCCATATATTATCTTATCAATTAGTTTATTATGATTAATCAGATTATTCGGATTAATGCAAATATTCTATCAATAATTTCGATTAAAGTCAAGCGATTCGATCTATTATTTCTATTATTGGTTGAAAATCGAGGGTAATATTTCTAAAGAACGAGCCAATCGTGTACCATACCATGTAATCAAGCTACCATCCACAAGTAATATTTTTCTCTGCTTGGCAGCACTACATCGACTAAATATCTGATAGAAAATTTCTTGATGAGTTTCACCAAAAAGGAAAGGTTCATCCGGTAAGATAATCAAATCAGGGTCGCCAGAGATTATTTCTTCTCGTGTAACTTGAGGATAACGCCTGTCGCGGTTTATTGGATATCGTTTATTCTCACCCTCATCGCTATCATCCGAATCCCATTTCTCGCGATCCTTAAAAATATTTTCCCCGCCAAAAATATCGAGCAGATTATCCATATAAGTATTTCGGTTGAATGTCATCCACTTGGGATTACCCATTTCCTCTTCATCTTGCCAAATCGGACAGAAATATCGGATTTTTTTCGTGCGTTCGCTGCTGGCTGAAATGACCCAATCCAGGCTGCGTTCTAACACCTCTAGTCGTAATGCAGCCATTTTATTTTGAAAAATTCCAACCATCACCCACAAGTTATCCACTGCTTGCCGTACTGTTTTGGGAAATGTCAACCAGACTTTTATGCCGGCATTTTCAAGCTCGTAGATGGTTTCAGGTGAATTTTCTTCTTGATTAGCTATAACCAAGTCAGGTTGAAGGGTTATGATGTCCCGAACCCGAGGGTTTTTTGTACCGCCGATTCTTACACGGCCGATCAATTTCTCACTGGGGTGAATACAATAATCTGTGATTCCCACAACCGTATTACCAAACCCCAAATCGAATAAACTTTCGGTTAGTGAAGGTACAAGCGAAATTACTCTTTGAGGAGGTTCGGCAAAGGTCAAGGTTAGATCATGATAATCATCGATACTATTATTCAATTTCTCTATCCAAGGTCGATTCTGCGAAATATTTCAACATATTTGGGAGCATCCATAGTACTCCCTTCGGCAATTCTGGAAATCATTTTACGAGTAAATTCTTCTTTATCTCCAATTTGAGTTTTATGTTCGTAAAGAGCGTTGATTTTTACCTGCCAATAATCCGTGACATCCATAATCGTATTCGGCTGTTGACTGCCACTCACCCACACCTCTCTTACGTGGTGCGGATCGAGTTTTTCATCTCGCCATAATTCGATGAAAAACAAATGATCACCAGCCGCTGGAAAAACGGCATCCAATGTAGCCTGGCCAACTGCACGATGATCAGGATGATTAATCCGGTTGTCCCCAACAAAAAGTGTAATTGGATCACAAGTAACCAGTATATTCGGCTTCTCCTGCCGAACTACTCTTGTGATGTCTTTTCTTAGATTCAAATCTGGAATAAGATATCCATCCGGGTAATCTAAAAATCGGATATCTTTGACTCC
>JBDKUB010000165.1:0-2612 GCA_039679915.1 Anaerolineaceae bacterium | reverse complement strand
AAATTAATATGTCTCGCTTAGCTCGACAAGACATTTAAGACTTTTTGAATAGCCTCATGATGTCTATTCATTTTACTCTTCTTAGAAAAATAGTCCATGACCAATAGGTCATATTTTTGCCTCTTTCATGGAAAATAAACCGGATTTCAATTTGCCCGTATTTTCCTACAATTGATGATCTGCCGCGCCATTTCAACTATGTTGCGTATTCCGGTCATCAAAAAAATGCATATTAAAGAATTATACTATTAGATAAATCTACCTTTGCGTCGATGCCTTGCACGTGTTAGAATAGATAACAATAATTAATCAGGTGTTCAAGGGAAAGTGTCCTATGTCTGTCGATATGGTGGAAGTTGTCATCGATAGTATCCGGGTTAGCTTAATGTCACAACAGCGCATTGTAGTTTTGCGAGAAGTCAACGCCGAACGCTATTTACCCATTTGGATCGGCGTATACGAAGCTGAAGCTATCACAATATCCTTACAAGAAATCGAAGTCATTCGTCCGCTCACCCATGATTTACTAAAAAATGTCTTCACTGCCTTAAATGCCAGAATATTACGGGTAGAAATATCTGCGCTAAAGGACGATACATTCTATGGAAATATCGTAGTAGAAGTAGACGGGCATCTTCTCGATATCGATTCTCGGCCGTCCGATGCATTGAATCTTGCTGTTCGCGCCCACGTACCCATTTTGGTAGCTCGCTCAGTTTTAGATGCTGCGGGCATCACTCCAGAAGAAAATCTCAAAGAGGAAACGCCTCCAGCATTACCAAAAAAACCCACGAAAATCGAAGAACCCGAAATCGATGCGAATGACGATCGGCTCTCGGTGTTCCAAGATTTCCTGGAAAAGCTAGACCTGGACAATGACGACGAAGAAGATAAAGACAAGAAAGATAAAGATAAAGAATAAAGCAATCCCTTGCATTCGTGTTCTTTGGTGTCAATCTACCGGGGTGCGCCAGCATGTCAGGCTATTCTCCCCGGTTTTTTTAACCATTCACTCTCGAATAAATATCCCCTCAGGATATTCAAGGCATTGGTAAAAAACCGGATAAATTTTATATGGATGATGTTCCTCCCCCTCTAGAATCTATTCCTTCGGAAATTCCAACTGTACCTCATAACCGAGAAGCCGAAGAAGCATTATTGGGCGCTATCCTGATCAATCCGGAAGCCTACTATGATGTGGCTCCTTTTTTGAAACCGGATGATTTTTACTTACAGCGCAATCGGTGGATATGGGAAGCATTTACCGCCCTGCACGAACGCCGTGCCCCGCTGGATTTCATCACCCTCTCCGAAGAGCTGGCTCAAAAAGGGCAATTAGAAGAAATTGGCGGACCGGCATTCTTGAGCAGCTTGGTCAGTAATGTACCAACCTCATTGCACGCCGAAGCCTATGGACGGATCATCGAAGCCAATGCAATCCGTCGACGTATGTTGAATGCTGCCAATCAAATTGCGAAATTGGCATATCAGGAAGATAAATCCGTCGAAAGCGTCCTCGATGAATCAGAAAAAGCGGTGTTCGGTGTTAGCGAACGGCGCATGACCCGTGATTTACAATCCATCAAGCAGGCACTCAGCGATTATTACGACCGAATGGACCAACTGGCAAGCCAAGACGAGGAATATCAGGGCGTCCCGACCGGATTCATCGACCTGGACCGTCTATTGATGGGCTTGCAAGCTTCGGATTTCATCTTGATTGCTGGAAGACCCGGCACAGGGAAGACAGCATTTATTCTCTCAGCCGCCAAAAATGCTGCTCAGATACATAAAAAACACGTCGCAATTTTTTCCATGGAAATGTCCAACGAGCAAGTGGTCCAGCGCTTATTGGCGCAAGAAACCGGCATCGATTCGTTGCGGCTGCGCACAGGCAAACTTTCCGAAGATGAATGGTCGCTGCTCACTCATTCAATCGAGACATTGAGCGATAGTATCATCTTTCTCGACGATACACCGGCTTTGACCCCTATCCAGTTGCGTACCAAATGCCGACGTCTTCATTTAGAATATCACCTGGATCTGATCCTGGTCGATTATCTGCAATTAATGTCCAGCGGTATGCGTAATGAAAATCGTGTGCAAGAGGTATCCTATATTTCGCGGAATATGAAAATATTGGCGCGTGAGTTGAATGTGCCAGTTTTAGCCGCTGCCCAGTTATCGCGTGCCATTGAGCAGCGCACCGACAAAGAACCTCAGTTATCCGACCTGCGTGAAAGCGGCAGCCTCGAACAGGACGCGGATGTGGTCATGTTCATCCATCGCCCAGAGCTGTACGAGAAAGACACCATCAAACAGAATATCGCTCAAATCAAAGTTGCTAAACATAGAAATGGTCCGGTGGGCACCATCGAATTGGTTTTTCGCAACAATCTGGCGAAATTCGAGAATGCTGCCACGCGCGTAGTCGACTTGAGCCGTGTAAAATAAATTTCATCGCCATGAAACCATTTGAGGGCTTTCAGAACGAAAATAATAAATCCATCCCAATACCGGTTCAATTTTTCACCGATTTACTGCCCAAAATCGACCACCTCGGTGAGTTGAAACTAGCGTTATATCTGTTTTGGCGGCTGGAGCTAATGGAT
>JBDKUB010000121.1:0-4754 GCA_039679915.1 Anaerolineaceae bacterium | reverse complement strand
TTTTGCCACCTTGCTTATTGGTTAGGTTGTTTTCTTTAATCTTTTTTAGGTTATGATAAAAAACCATGCGTCAAATAATTTCGAGCAACCAAATTAATTGGATCAATATATCCTTACGATGGCTTGTTATATTAGGGGTGGCGGTCAGCCTTTTCGTGGGAAATTATTCTTATTGGTTAGCCGGTATTTTCCTGGTTGTTTTCTGCGCTTGGAACATTTTCAATACTATAGTTATCATTCTGCGCATTCGCCTTAAACCGGACCGTGTTCTGATTCTCTTTGGGGATTTCGTTATTACGACTGTGATATTCATCCTTAGCGGTGGCTATCAAGGCAAGGTTTTCTGGGTGGGGATCATGCCGCTAATTACTGCGGCGTTGCTATTTTCATATAAAGGAGGATTGATATTCGCCTTTGCCAATACCATCATTCAAGGCTTGATAGGCATACTCATCAATGAAACTCGTTTTGCGATAGTCGCTATGGCTTCTTTATTAGCGGTTTACATAGCGATTGGATGGTTGTTGGCTTATTTTAAGGAACATGTCAGCATCCCTATTAAGAAGACCAGAGCCACTGATGGGGCGCTTCAATCCAAATTGGAATCGCCAACCGGTGAAAGATATGGCACGATTTATGAAATCGTTTCTTCGTTAAGTTCAACGCTGAATTATCAAAGAGTATTGGATACAGCATTGGATGTCAGCGCCAGTGCGCTCTCCAATTCGGAAAGTCTGGAAGACCGGTTGGTATGCGCAGTTTTGTTATATTCCTCTGATGCTGAGAATGAGACTTCACTATGTATCGGCTCGGCGCGCCGTTTAACACCTGCCGATATGCGGGTCATCTTGCCGGGAGCTGAAGGGTTGATTGCGAAAGCCACCTCAATGGGGGAAGCCTGCTACGCTGAAAATCCCGAACAGGATGCGGAATTACATCAGATAGTAGCAATCCGAGCGTGCCGTTCGGCTGGCTGTTTACCCTTACGAACAGGTTTGGAAACATACGGCGTTCTAGTTTATGCCCATCCTGAACCTGATTTTTTCACTCCCGACCGAAGGGAATTGCTGGATATTATATGCAATCAGGTCGTTATAGCGATTCAAAATGCGCGCCTGTACCGCGATCTGGAACTTGAAAAAGAACGCATGATGGAAATCCAGGAAGAGGCGCGAAAAAAACTTGCTCGAGACTTGCATGATGGTCCTACACAATCGATAGCTGCTTTGGCGCTGAGGGTGAATTACGCCCGGCGTTTGCTCGAGAGGGATGCAAATGCTGCAGCCGAAGAGCTTTTTAAAGTGGAGGAATTGGCTCGCCACACAACGAAAGAAATTCGTCATATGCTGTTTACCTTACGCCCTCTGGTGCTCGAATCGCAGGGATTGATACCGGCACTCGAATCGATGGCTGAAAAAATGCGTGAAACATACAATCAGGAAGTAATCGTTCAAGCCGATGCGAGAGTCATTCCCAACCTAGAACCCAGCAAGCAGGGAGTGATTTTTTATATTGCCGAAGAAGCCGTTAACAATGCTCGGAAACATGCCAATGCAAAGCATATCTGGGTTCGGCTTACCCCTTCCAATTCAGGCATTGTGTCATTGGATATCGAGGATGATGGTGTGGGTTTTGATCCAGGAGAAGTTAACAAAGATTATGAAAATCGAAGTAGCTTGGGGATGGTCAATATGCGGGAACGTACCGAATTGGTGAATGGTGTACTGCAAATTGATTCTAAGCGGGGAAAGGGGACTCTGGTACGCATATATATCCCGACTACTGAGGCTGCAGCCGAGCGGCTGCACCAGAAACGAGAATTCTAATCCGGCAATTCCTCGAAGCTCATATGCCGATAGCAGCTAATCATTATTTTCATTACCATTCTTCCCAAGAGAAAATTGGGCTGCCCATTGTATTGATTCACGGTGCAGGGGGGGACCATCTAGCCTGGCCGGCAGAATTGCGTCGATTGAAGAACCATCGGGTCTATGCCCTGGATTTACCGGGGCATGGTAAATCAGCCGGATGCAGTTTGCAATCGATTGCGGCTTATGCGAAAGATGTACAGGATTGGATGGATGCAGTGAATTTACCTAAAGCTGTTTTTATTGGGCATTCGATGGGAGCAGCCATTGCGATGACCATTGCCTTGGAATATCCTGATTCGGCTCTAGGTTTGGGATTGGTGGGTGGCGCGGCGCGCCTTCGTGTGGCGTCCGAGCTTTTACACGAAGCCAGCTCGGTGACGACTTACCATCGTGCGATCGAGATGTTGATGCGTTGGTCTTTCAGCCCGCTATCTTCAGAAAGAATTAAAGAGCTGGCAGCCAAACGCCTGGCGGAAACTCGTCAAAGCGTTTTATATAGCGATCTCATTGCGTGCAATGATTTTGACATAACCGCCAACCTTTCATCAATCCATGTTCCAACCTTAATCATTTGCGGAGCAGATGATAAGATGACACCTGTAAAGCATTCTCAATATATCAATTCGCAAATTAATGGAGCCAGTTTGCATGTCATCGATGATGCCGGGCATATGGTTATGTTGGAGAAGCCGGTTGAGGTGGCAAGGATAATTTCTACATTTTTATTATCCCTGAAGCCGTAGTTGCTTGTCAATTTTCAAACGCACAGGTATAATTTCTTACGATAAAAAATTCGGGCGGTTAGCTCAGTTGGTTAGAGCGTTGCGTTGACATCGCAAAGGTCGTAGGTTCGAGTCCTATACCGCCCACTGATATACTAAGATGTCTCGCTTCGCTCGACATGACATTTATGACAGACCCCATTGCTAATTAATCCATCATTCTATAATATAGGCTGTTTTTTGCAGTCTCGATTATGTTGACGATTCTTGCTAATTTATGGTATCATCCGAAAACTAATTGCAGGAAAACAATTAGTAATATTAAAGTCGAGAGGAGAGAGTTATCAGCGCTAATAATTTTCGGGTAAATGAAGCTATTCGTGTGCCTGAAGTGCGTTTAATCGGCGCGGATGGGGAAAATGTAGGCGTCGTTTCGATTGAAGAAGCCTTGCGAATGGCTCGCGAAGCCGAGTATGATCTAGTAGAAGTTGCTCCTAATGCAGACCCTCCGGTTTGCAGAATCATGGATTTTGGAAAATTTGTGTACGAACGAGCCAAAAAGGAGCGTGAGGCGCGCAAAGCACAAACGAAGATCGAAGTCAAGGAAATTAGACTTCGTCCAAAAACCAATGAACACCACCGTGACCTTAAAGTTCGCGATGCGCGCCGCTGGCTGGAGGCAGGCATGAAAGTTAAAGTGAGAGTACGTTTTCGCGGCAGAGAGATCACTTATCCGGAAATTGCTCTAAACGACTTAAAAGAGATTGCCGAAGAATTATCAGAAATTTCCATCGTTGAACAGACGCCTACTTTAGAGGGCAGAACGATGCTCATGATTTTAGCACCTGGGAAAACGCCCAAAAAGAAAGAAAGTTCAGCGGAATAATATTCTTTATTGTGATAAAATGTGTACCTGCCCGCGGATGGAAATAAGATCCGCGGTATTTTGTGTGAGAGGAGTAAGACTGTGCCACGAAAGAAGACAGATGGTAAATATAAAATCAAGACGCATAAAGCTACCGCCAAACGTTTTCGAATGACCGGAGCGGGAAAGCTGGTACGCACAAAAGGTGGAAAAAGTCACTTGCGTCGTAGAACTTCAAAGCGCACGAAGCGTCTGTTCGAAGAAATGGTGCCGGTGAAAGGCCGCGGGATCGTAAAACGCGTCCGTCGATTAGCACCTTATCTTGAAGATTGAAATTAATGGATTTAGTGCGGCTGCTGAGTGCTCGCAACAGAAAGGAATGACCTTTCGGCGCTCAGGGGTACGCAGGAGAGAAAATTATGGCACGTGTAAAGACTGGACCATACCGACACCAGCATCATAAAAAAGTATTGAAATTCACCAAAGGGCAATTTGGCAGCCGCCATCGCCTATTTCGGCGAGCTAATGAAGCTATGCTCAAAAGCATGTGGTATTCCTACCGCGATCGGCGAAACCGTAAACGAGATCTGCGCCGCTTATGGATTGCACGGATCAACGCGGCTGCTCGTCTCAACGGCACTACTTACAGTCGTTTGATGCATGCTATGAGAAAAGCTAATATATAACTCAACCGCAAAGTGCTGGCAGATTTAGCCGTTCACCAGCCTGAGGCTTTTTCGGCTGTTGTTAAAAAATCTCAAACGGGTGAGTAATCCACCGCTGAAATAAAATTTTCATAACAGCTTTCGAATTCCTCGGGTATTTTCCCCCGGGGATTATTTGTTTAATAATTCAATGTTGAAGGGATTATATTCGTTGGTAACGCAAGAAATCAAGAATGCCCATTTCAATATAGTATAATGCCCTAATTCGGAGGTTGTGAGATGGGCTCTAGAAAAAGTCGTATGATTGAAGCTTCACAGAGCAGCGGAGTTTTTAAGGGATTTACCACACAAATCAAACTAATTATCAGGTTGTTGGCGGACCGCCGGGTTAATCCGTTGCTAAAAATACTACCTATAAGTACTTTGGTTTATATGTTGGTGCCGGATATAGTCATAGGTCCTTTAGATGACGCTGCTTTTATCTGGCTAGGTACGTATTTGTTTATTGAGCTTCGTCCCCCTAATATCGTCAAAGAACATCTGGATGCGATTAAGCGCATTTCTACTGGTGAAATTCCCGATCCCTTAGAAGGCAAAGAGGATGAGATCGTCGATGCTGAATTTTGGGAAG
>JBDKUB010000292.1:0-2521 GCA_039679915.1 Anaerolineaceae bacterium | reverse complement strand
GTATACATATTCCTTAGCCGAGATAAAATGCCTCGCTTCATGAAATATTCCCTGTCTCTCTTCTCGCAGCCAGGCGATTTTATAGAGCGGATAGATGCAATGCACCGAACAGCCCGTGCGGCGGTATAGTTCATGTGTAGTAGTCGATGCTCGAACAGCTTGTGCCTGGGGTACCGCCCGGTCGTCTACCCAGGTCACGATGCCGGTGAGGGGTCTTCCAATTCTGTCTACCGCCATCACGGTGTGCATGGCACCTCCTAATCCAATGCCCTGGCAATTCTCAGTCGATACGCCTGCATTAGCAAGGGAGGTTTTAACCGCGCTGGTCATTCCTCTGAGCAGCGCCTCAGGATTTTGTTCTTTCCAGCGTTGGGTATCGTCTTGTGCACCGTACCGTGAAGCGCCGAAACCCAGTATCCTGCCGTCACAGGCAAGCACCACGCTTTTACAGCTTCCGGTTCCAAGGTCGATCCCCAGCGACCAGGGAATATCAGGGTTTGAATTCACAGCCTTTTATAACCCGGGGAGTTGATAATCACCTATTTCCATTTCCAAACCCAGTTGATCGAAACCGTTCTTCAGCCAATCGCGAATTTCTCTGTACTTGGGGGTGCTGACCTCCGGCAAGAGCATTGGCTTCCGCGGATATCCGCCATCAAATCCACGTGCATAAAGCGCCATATGTGAGACGATCGTGCTGTCCATGAAATGCAATTTACGGCTCAAATCCATCATGACCAGATAAGCTTTTTCGGATTTCTGGCGTTCTCCTGCAAAGGTCCACTTCACCAAGGCGGTGATAATCTCCGGCGCGTAATTGTTCATTCCGGCAATCATAGCCTGGATTCCCATATAATAAAAGGGCAGCCAGCCTTTTGAAGTCCCCAAAATGACATCAAAGGATTTGTTATTCAGCTTAGCGTCATAAAAAACGCTGCTGACAAAACCCACATCCAGAGGGCTGTCTTTCATCCCAGCCAAGCCTAATTGTTGCAGTTTCTGTACTGTATTAAGCGAAAATGTGAAACGTGAAGTCTCCGGATTGTTATAGGCATAAACCGGAACGTGAACACTTTCGACGATCTCTTTATAGTATTGAATAATCAAATCCTCACTATGTTTATAGTAAAAGGGAGGCACAGCGCCGATGGCGTCTACCCCGATTCTTTCGGCTGCTTTTGCCAGCTCCACCGTCGACTTCGTGTCGATGCAGCCCACATGAGGCAGCAGTACCCGCTCGGGAAATTTGGATACGACCTGCTTGGCAATATCGAAGATTTCGATGCGCTCCGCCAAACTCATCAGCGGACCGGCGCCATAGGAGCCGGTCAGAAATAAACCATTCACGCCTCTTTCCAGCATCCATTGCATATGCCAGCGGTTTTTCTCTTTATCCAAATCTCCATTCGCATCGAAAAATGTTATGTTGGGAACCAATGAACCTCTAATCATGATAAGACTCCTTATGTAAATTCGCGAGAGCAATTCAACAATTCAAGGAACTTTTCGTATTGTTGTCGATAATAATTATGAACCTCAGCCCGGGGTTGTATTCTCGTCATTTCATCGAAGCGGTTAGAAAAATCCCGGTAGTCCGATTTCATGCCCAAAGCGAGCCAAGCTAAAACAGCCGCCCCTTGGGCTGTACCTTCCTTCGTAGAGGGAATGACAATGGGGTATCCGAATATATCGGCTGCCATTTGCAGCCATACGGCAGAGCTAGTCAGCCCGCCGCTCACGCGCAGCTCGCTGAATGGGGTTGAATGCATGGCTTGAATGCGCTCGACAATGCGGTAAATCGAGTAGGTGATGCCTTCTAAAACTGCCCGAGCCATATGCCCATGATGATGATGAAAATCGAGCCCCCAAAATGAGCCGCGTGTTTCCGATCGCCAACCAGGGCATTGTTCCCCTGCCAGATAGGGGATAAAGAACACACCATCTGCCCCAGCAGGAATTCCGGCGGCTTCCCGCTCCGAAAAATTATGGATTTCGTTTAGATTGCATTCTGTTAGCTGAGCCGATGCCTTTACCAAACAACTATCGAGAAACCATTCGTAAACGATACCGCCGCAGCTCACGATGCCCCCTACCACCCAGCGGTCTTCGTCCGCAATTTGTGTATAAAGTTTTTCATCCGGGTCGATCCACGGCGCGGGTGTAATCAAACGGGCAGCAGCGCTGGAACCCACATTGACCGCCAGGATATGCTTATCGGCTGCCCCTACCCCTAAGCTGGCAAGCGGGCCATCGCCCCCGCCCACAATCAGCGGTGTATCTGCCGGCAATCCAATATGTCGAGCAATCTCGCGGTTCATGCTCGAATAGGTTTGGCGCGGGGAAACCGGCAGCGAGAGCTGGGTCGGGGCAATATGCAGCAAATCCAAAGCCTGCTCAGCCCAACTTCGGTTCCTGACATCGAACATTCCGCTAGCAGAGGCGGTCGACCAATCCACGACAAATTGATCGATCAATTTGTGAAGAATATAATCTTTTAATGAGATAAAACGCACATCACGGG
>JBDKUB010000317.1:0-2258 GCA_039679915.1 Anaerolineaceae bacterium | reverse complement strand
ATTGTAAAAACTTTTCTGGCTGCCACAGGATTAGCCGCACTGGCTGCCCCTATCGTCGCATTTTTCTACCCGAGTAATTTGGAAGAAACTCCATCTGAACCGGTGAATGCTGGACCTGCCGCAGATTTGCCTCTTAACGAGTCTAAAATAATCAAATTTGGTAGGTATCCTGCCATTATCATAAATACTCCCGATGGGATAAAAGCTTATTCATCAGTATGCACCCATTTCGCCTGTCTGGTCAAATGGCATAAAGAATCAGGTGAAATCATATGCCCTTGTCATGACGCCGCATTTAGTCCTACAGACGGGAGTGTATTAAGCGGACCTGCGCCAGAAGGTTTGACAGTGTTTAATGTCGAAATTCGGGACGGCAATATTTTCATTGGAGGTGCTTCATGACCACCGAAACAAGTTCTGCAACAACAGCACCTTCTTTTTGGCAAAAGTTTTTCACTGGCTTAAAAAATAGTGGCCCACAATGGCGAAATTTTTTCGTCGATGCCGTCGGGCAGGTACGCATTCTCAAGAAAATCTATCCGGGAATCATGCATTTCTTACTTTTTTGGGGATTTACCATTCAGATTATTGGTACATCCATAAACCTAATGCAAATGCAATTGTTTATCCCCTTTGTGGAATTACCTTTTCCGCGTGGGAATTTATACCTTGCCTTCGAACTTGCCATGGATCTAGCAGGTGGCGCTATCTTGATTGGTATCTTAATGGCTGCCTTTCGCCGCTATGTCCTTCGCCCAAAAACACTGGTAACCAAATGGGATGATACCTATGTATTGGTTTTATTAGCCCTTATCCCTATCGTTGGTTTCACGAATGAAAGCATGCGTCTTGTAGCGTCATCACCAGCCTGGGCGGGGTGGTCTCCCATTGGGAATGCACTGGCGAATTTTTGGCGCAGTTTGGGGATGACACCTGAAACTGCTGCGAATCTGCATGCCTATATGTTTTGGTCTCATGCAGCTTTGGCATTGATCCTGCTTGCCAGTACCCCCTTTACCAAATTTCGCCACGTGTTTATGATCCCGATTAATATCATTTTGCACCCGCTTCGAAAAGAAGGTGCTATTGAAAAAATAGAGAACATCGATGAAGCTGAAACTCTTGGAGCAGGAAAACCACAAGATTTTGCTTCTACACAATTATTGTCTTTCGAAGCCTGTGTGCAATGCGGACGTTGCGAGGAAGTCTGCCCGGCAAATATCAGCGGTATGCCTTATTCACCACGTGTACTCATTCAAGACCTTCGTAAAGCAACGGTTTTAGCCCTTTCATCCCCTAATGGTCAATCAGAGCAGGAAATTTTAGGATCCATGGTCTCAGAGGAATATCCCTGGTATTGCACTACCTGCGGTGCATGTTTAGTGAAGTGTCCGGCTTTTGTTAATCCAATCGATCAGGTTATCGATTTACGTCGGTATCAGGTACTAACTTCGGGTAACATGCAAAAATCGATTGGCGATGTATTGCGCAATGTCGAACGACAGGGTAATCCTTGGGGAATGCCGGCTGAAGACCGCATGGCTTGGTCTGAAGGATTAGGTGTCAGAGAATTAAAGCCCGGTGAATCAACGGATGTATTGTTATTCTTGGGTTGCGCTTTTGCATATGACGATCGCAATAAAAAAGTAGCCCAATCATTTGTAAAATTGCTCCAAAAATCCGGTGTTGATTTTGCCGTCCTGGGTATGGACGAAAGCTGTTGCGGTGAAACAGCCCGCCGTATGGGTCATGAATATCTATTTCAGGTTTTCGCTCAGCAAAATATAGAAGCATTTGGAAAAGTTAAATTCAATCGCATCGTTACTCAATGCCCCCATTGCTTCAATACATTGAAAAATGAGTATCCACAAATGGGCGGTGTTTATAAAGTCCAGCATTATACAGAATATTTGGCTGAGTTAACCTTACCCAAACTATCTCTCAATGGTAAAAGTATTCATGGCCGGTTAGCCTATCATGATTCTTGTTACCTTGGGCGGTATAACCATATTTACTCGCAACCTCGGAATATTTTAGATAACGCCAAAGTCAATCGCATCGAGCTACCCCGCAAACTACAGAATAGTTTTTGCTGTGGTGGTGGCGGTGGTCAAATGTGGATGGAAACCGACGCCGAGACTCGCATCAATCATCGCCGTTTGGATGAAGCTATGAAAGCAGAAGCTGAGGTTGTTGCGACGGCTTGTCCTTACTGCTTGATCATGTTCGATGATGCAATCCGCTCGAAAGGTGTTGGC
>JBDKUB010000015.1:0-5678 GCA_039679915.1 Anaerolineaceae bacterium | reverse complement strand
AAGTACATATGCCCGCCGCACTTAGAGCAAGAAAAGACTTGCTTACCGGCAACCATCTCGGGTTCTTGCGAAGGTTGCGATACGATTGCCTCCCCCTCCTTCAATAAGAGGGATTTATCCAGTTGCTCGGAAAGTAAGACCAACCCCTGCCGGGCAGCGCTATTATTCGGATCGATAGCCAGTGCATATTCTAAATAATTGCGTTGCTCTTGAGGATCTGAGGTCGTCGCTGATAACCATATCCAAGGCCGGGCATCCCCCGGTTTCATTTGGGTAGCTTTCAGCAGCAATGATATGCCTTGTTCGTAATCTTTCGCTTTTACTGCGGCAATACCAGCCTGAATGAGGCTTTCATATTGCTGCTCATCGAAGTCATCACGTCGAAAGTAATCAGGTTTATCCATGGCAAAATAAGTGTAATGGTGGCTAAAGGGGATGTCAAACAAAACCACTTTACAAAATAGTAAGAATCCAATTACTAAGTTTGCTTTTTACGGAATTTCCCCTGCCAATTCTTTGCTTATGATTTGTTTAAAAACCGAAAACGGCTGCGCACCCACAATCGGAATGCCATTGATGAAAAAAGTAGGTACCGAACTAATCCCTATACCCGTTGCAAAATCATAATCTGCTTTTACTTCATTGATAAAACGGTTACTTTCCATACATTCTGTGAATTGTTCCACATCTATACCAACATCCTTGGCATATTGTTTTAACGCACTCATCCCCAAGCCATTCTCTGCTTCAAATAATTTATCATGATATTCCCAATATTCATTTTGTTCGCTGGCGCAGTTGGCTGCCTCTGCTGCCGATTCGGCATTAGGGTGCATTCCATATAAAGGAAAATCACGGAATACCAAGCGCACTTGATCGGGAAATGTCTTGACAATTTCAGGCCATACTTCCGATTGCCATTCCGCACAAAAAGGACATTCGAAATCAGCAAATTGAATAATGGTAATTACGGCATTTTCAGGGCCTAAGATAGGATCATCGTCAATCGGCACATCGAAACGCTTGATATCCTCCGGTATAATGATTTCTTCCTCACCTGAATCTGCTTGGGCTGCCTCCTTCGAGGCTTGAATTCCCCAAATAAGATACCCCGCTCCGATTCCAGCACCAAATAATAACAACCCGGTCACAATATAAAGAATAAAGAGTTGATAACGAGATTTTGCCAACCATTTCTCCACATTAGGTCCAATCCAAAAACCAACCACCCCCATTAAAGCGACCATCAAGACAATCTCCAACCAGGATTGGGAAAATGGAAAGCTTTCATCATCCGGACGCAATAAAAAATACCATGCCACAAAGCCGATGATGACGCAAAGCACGATGCTGCATAGATAGCTCAATAAAGAGGGTGTTTTCGATTTGGGTGTGGTGTGCAAATCTTTATTGGATGATTCCATAATATTATGTCTCGTTTCGATTTGTAGATAAATAACGAGTTACATTATAACATCCGAATAAACTTAGTATTCTTCCCTGATGAATACATACTTATCCGGTTATCAATTGATAAATTGATAGATGTAAGAATGAAGTTAAATTTTCAATTCCAACCCGGGTTTATAAAGCCCATCCAAAGCCGATTTGATTTTTTCGTATTGTTCATCCGGCATTTTCGCCCCTTTTATAGGAATGTGCTTTTTTAATGCATCCACCTTACAAACTGGTATAGCGGATTTTTCTATCTCTAATTTTGTTTTTGGATGTAAAAAAATGATCATCGGTCGAATTTGCGGGATGTTATTTTCCCCCAATAATTGCTTGAAATAATCCCGTATTTCTTGTTCAGCGTTTAATATCAATTTGCTCGGATCGCCCAAATGCTGTTCCAATGGAAAACGGATGGCTCTCCCTAAATTAATCATTTCTTTCCAGCGTTTATTCTTATAAACAAAAACGCCCTCCCAATTAATGGTATGAAATAATGTGACACCGTATGGGGAGAGCAGGATGTGCTTGCATAGCAATCCGGAAAAATGGTAGAGACGGAAGCTATCGGGAAGTTTTTTCAGTGCGTTATCCAGGCTTTCTTCAGGCCGTGGCTTCCTCCCCCATCGATTTAAAATGTAAATGCCTATGACAGATAATATCATTCCCCCCAACATCAATCCAAAGCTCATAGACATAAATTTGGAATTGATATAAGGGAGGACTATACCGAGCATTAGCGTTATGAATCCACCCACAGCAATAATATTGCTAAAGGTGGACTGGAATTTTAATTTAGGCCGGTCCGCAATACTTATCATTCCATCTCATAGAGTTGCCGGTAAATCGGCTGAAGGGCATCGTAAAGATTTCGGTAGGTTTTATACAAATCATCATAGCGTTTTCGGTGTGCTTCGATTGGCCTTACTATTTTACCAATACCAATCAAATCGTCCATATCATCAGCGCTTTTATATATACCCATACCGATGGCTACAGTTAAAGCTGCAGCCATCGACCCGGCTTCTAATGGATGTTCGACAATATGCAGCTCCAGTCCGGTGATATCACTGATAATTTGCGGCCAAATAGCGCTCTTACAACCACCGCCTATGGCATTCACACGATCGAATTGAAATCCAATGCGGTGCATCGATTCGCAAATCCACCTCACATGATAAGCGACACCTTCCATGACTGCCCGTGCAAAATGACCTTTGGTGTTACCCATGGAAATACCCACAAAACCGCCGCGTGCATAATGGTCGAGTACCGGCGCTCTTTCGCCTGTGAGCCAGGGTAAGAAAATCAATTTATCCGCTCCGGGCGGCACCACCTCAACCATCCGGTTCAACAATTCATAAGTGGACAATTCATTCTCGGCTGCCTGACGAGCTTCATCCTGGCACAAAGCATCCCGGAACCACATTAATGCACCGCCGCCAGTTTCCATTTCACCGGCAATAATCCACTTATCCGGATGAATATGGCTGAGTCCCCAAAAGGGTTTTTGCGGATCGTTGCGAAACTCATCCACAGAAATCCCCACCCAGGTCGCCGTCCCGATGCACAGGTGGGCTTTTCCAGTTCTATTTGCACCAGCCCCCGATTGTGCCACAGCTACATCCCCGGCACAATTGACAACCGGCGTCCCGGGTAATAAGCCGGTCAATTTAGCTGCTTCTTCGGTCACCTCCCCAATTACTTGAGTGCAGGGAAATGCAGGAGGTAGTTTTTCTATGGGAATGCCTAAGAGGTCACAAGCATCTTGAGACCATTTCTTTGAATGGGGATCGAACAAAAAATACGCCGAGGCGCCTACCCAATCGGTGGTAACCTGGCCGGTTAGTTTATAGATGATATATTCCTTGCAATCGAATAAATAGGCAGTCTGCTTCCATAAATCAGGTCGTTCCTCTTTCAACCATAAAATCTTCGGTATGACATCTTTTGCGGTGGGGATATTACCGGTGTATTCGAATAACTTGGCTGGATAATCGCCTTTCAAGATACGATCTGCCTGCCGGATGCTGCGTAAATCTAACCAGCTAAGCATCGGGGTGACCGGTTCAATCCGTTCGTTTACCGGGAGCGTATTGAACATTTGTGCAGAAATCCCCACCCCCAAGATTTCCTGCGGATCGATGCCGGATTCTTGAATTACCAAGCGGTTTGTATAAGCTACGGTCTGCCAAAGCTCATCCGGATCTTGTTCGACCCATTCCGCTTGTGGATAGGAAAGACCATAATCTTTGTAGGTCGAATATATAACCTTGCCCTTTAAATCGGTAATAACCGCTTTATCACCTCCCGTACCAGTGTCATGGGCAACGATGAATTTTTTCACAGTGTAACTCCTTTATATTATCGGTGCATCAACTCTTCTACTTCTTTATACCATTTAACTTTTTCACCAATGTTGCTGCGCATTTTCCATTTCATAGATTTCGGAGTGTCATCGATAACCTTACGTAATTGGTTGATACGGTCTCTGACAACATCGCGATCCTCTTGTGATAATTGGTCATAACGATCCAGGTATTCATCGAGCAAAGCCAGGTTTCCAGTCACAGTGCGCCAAAATCCCCAATCATTTGCCAGTAGTTTGGTGATGATATCCAAGTTGATCGTCTCATGATCTTCTCTTCCCAAGGGATGCTCACGAAGCAGCATCACCGTGTCGATCAAGTCTTTGGGATTGATTTTTACAATCTGCATTTTTTCCAAGAGAAGCTCTGCTAGCGGTAAAGTATATTCTTCCACTTCCAGCCTGCCTACGAAAGGCACAATATGGCAAAAATCCAACTTGTTGAAAAATATGTCGATATGCCGCCCATAGACAGGATCGTGAAATAACATGCGTGAATCGGCAAATAATTGGGTTACGGTTTTGTCTTCTTTATAACCAAGCCCGCCCAATATCCGCTGGATATCTTTTAAAAACCGCGGATACGATGCAAAATCAATATCGGTGAATTCACGTCCTAAAGCATCTTGGATATACCCATATTGCGGACAATGGGTACGAAATGCCAGTGCACCAATAAGACGCATAATCACATGTTGATTCTCTTTTTGAGCTAACGTATTTAAAATACGAGACCGCTCTGAATAAAAATCTTCCTGAATACCATTATTATCAGTCATATATCTGTTCTATCCTGAGATCAAAATGTGACCCTTAACTTTGCCGCCTTCCAGGTTGATCAAGGCTGCTTTCATTATGCCCTCTGCATATTCACTACCAGCATTGATTGCTAGTGTTCGCCCAATACGTGTATGCCCGGCTGATTCATGGATATGCCCATGCAATGCAAGCATGGGTTGAACTTTATTGATAAAAGCCTTTACTGATGGAGAACCAGCAGATTTCATAACCACCTGGCCACCTTGGGTAATAATTTTTAAGTTTTTATCGAGATCAGGGCATGAATCCAAAGGTGTTTCATAAGGAGGAACATGGATGATCACGATGGCATGTTCGGGAGTTTGCACCATGTCCGCTAATGTATCCAGCCTCTTTGCTAATTCATCCTCTTCCAGGTCACGAGCGCAAGCCCAAGGGGTCATATTAGCATTGGAGATACCTAAAACCTCATACCCACCTTCCAGTTCGAAGCGTTTCATATCCGGATTATAGACCTTGGGAAATTCTGCAATGGCATCATCGATGGAATAAAGATCATCATTACCCGCCATAAAAAACAACTGCATTCCCGCGGGGGTTAATTTTTCATCAGCTAACCGCATCCATTGACGAACGCGCTCGCACATCTCCGCCTCGAAACGAGCGCTCATCATCTTTGGATCATTTTCGATTGCCTCTGCTTCGTCTTTCTCGATAACAATGGGATAAAAACCCACATTACTAATCTTCTTTTTTAATTTTTCCAATTCGTCTTCATTGGAAGCCTGTTCCCGCTCTCCAAAAAGAAAACCTTCATATTCGCCACCACCTTGTTTGACGATGGGAATCATCGCTTTACCGGTTACATCCCCGCCTACCATTAATACATTAGCTTTGTACTGAAATGCAGCAGAAAGAAATTTGCGAAATACGATTTCCGAGCCGTGAAAATCGGAGCCAAATAATATTCGTGTAACTTTAGATGAGCCACCGACTAATTTACTAAACTTCATGAGAATACCTCCAAGTAAGTGAATGGATATTTCTGATATTTCGAGCAGATGGATTGCTCGAAATATCGGAAATGTCATTCGATACT
>JBDKUB010000211.1:0-1527 GCA_039679915.1 Anaerolineaceae bacterium | reverse complement strand
ATTATAATAAATTTTCTCATAATATTTTATCCAAAATTTTATAGCGATCGATATGACGGATAAGTTGGGTAAGAAATAAATGCCTGATTCCTTCGATAATTTATTTCTTTCGTCGCTTATTGCCCATGATTATGATTTATCTGCAGTAGATCATACTAATCATAAATATATTTAATCTAATCTGAAGGGGTATCTAAGGTTTCTCCTTCGGTTTTTGGCGAAGCAGGTTGAAATTCTGGCATGTTCTGCGAGGTTTCATCAAGCGGTTGAGGAGCTCCCAGCCCGATGTCTACTTTTTCTTCCATTGTGATTTGGCCTCGTAAAAAAGCGCCTTCCTCGGTGGCGAAAGCAGCGGTGGTCACATTTCCCCAAACTCTACCCGTGGCGCGTATCTCCACTCTTTCAGCGGTAATATCACCTTTTACTGCTCCGGCAATGATGACCACATTGGCGCGCAGATGTTCGCAGGTTACCCTGCCGGTATCTCCCACAACCAAAAGCCCTCGTAAACCAATATTGCCTTCAAAAGCACCTTCGATGCGGATACCTCCGCTACCACTGAGATCGCCTTTCCATATGATGCCGGGTCCCAATACCGAAGTAACCCGCTCGGTCGGCGCAGGTTGTGGGATGGAAGGCATAGAGGCTTCTTCACGTCGTCGGAACATGCTAACCTTTGAGTAAATAGGCTACTTGGTTATCGGTTCGGTAATACCCAGAATATTGTAACCCGAATCGACGTAAATGACTTCGCCGGTTGTTTTTGCAGACATATTAGAACAAAGAAATACAGCAGCGTTTCCAATATCTTCGATGGTAATCGGCTGATGGAGAGGAGCCACATCGGGGAAGCGGTGATACATTTCTTTGAATCCGGATACCCCCGCCGCAGCCAGGGTGCGGACTGGACCCGGGGAGATAGCATTCACCCGCACACCTTGTGGACCAAAATCATAAGCCAGGTAGCGTACCGAAGCTTCCAAGGCGGCTTTTGCTATTCCCATCACGTTATAATTGGGTGAAACTTTCTCCGAACCATAAAAGGTAATGGTCAATAAAGCGCCGCCTGGTTGTAATAATGGTTGAAAAGCCTTTGCCAACGCCGTAAATGAATAAACGCTGATATCCATTGCCAGATGAAAGCCATTCCGGCTGGTGTTGTAGTAAGGACCACTCAATTCATCTCGATTGGCAAAGGCGATAGCATGGACTATTATATCGATTTTCTTGAAATGCTCTGCTGCGCGGGCGGCTATGTGGGAGATTTGACTGTCGCTGGAGACATCGCAAGGTTCGACGAACTCGCATTGGATTGATTCAGCCAATGGTTTTACCCGCTTTTCCATGACTTCTCCGGCATAACTCAAACCGATGGTGGCGCCCTGGTCATGGAAAGCTTTCGTGATTCCCCAGGCTATCGAACGTTCATTAGCGATACCGAAAATCAAGGCATTTTTACCTTCCAATAATTTCATCACTGACCTCCATCTGCAATATGAATCGCCACGCAATACTTTTCCAGGGCTC
>JBDKUB010000568.1:0-12019 GCA_039679915.1 Anaerolineaceae bacterium | reverse complement strand
GATTGCCCCCAAATGATGTACCCAGCCACAGGTAGATCCCATCTATTCGAGATTGGCGGGTATTGAATCGGTATTCGAAGGTGTGATTTTGATCTACAAACCCGATTACATCCTTATGATAGGATTGGGAAGTTTCCGGATCGGATAGTTTAGCACAACCCGATAACAAAAAAAATCCCAGGCACACAATAATGACTTTAAACAGAAATGAGGTCGAATGTGTCTTCTTTTGGATTTGTAGAATTGTTTGAATGATTAGAACTCAATTGATTAGAATTGAAACTACTGGTTTGTCAAGCCTGACAATATACTTGTAATTAATTCCTTTATTTGTAAACCCCACCCCATTCCTACCTGCTTGCGGCGAGGGGTGAGAGTGAGGTCAAATAAACCAAGAAAATCCAAAATTATGTATCATGTTTGGCAGAATACTACAGTACAACAATATTCGTCGTTGGTGAGCCAATATTACGACGAAAATTACCGCTATGATTTTATCATTTGGACATGATATACCCGCTATATTTCATCGATTGAGGCGCCATTGTCTCCTATTTTAGACTGCAAATACGCCTGGATAAACCCGTTTATTTCTCCATCTAGAACAGCCTGAGTGTTACCCGATTCATAGCCGGTCCGATGATCTTTGACCATTTGATAAGGGTGCAAGACATATGAGCGAATCTGGCTGCCCCACTCTACTTTTTTAAACTCACCCCGCAGCTCCGCCATTTGTTGTTCTTGTTCTTGCTGCTTCAATTCCAATAATCTAGCTCGCAGCACCCGCAAGGCATTTTCCCGATTTTGCATCTGTGACCGTTCATTTTGGCAAGTGACTACAATCCCGGTAGGTAAGTGGGTCAACCGGATTGCAGTGTCATTTTTCTGTACATTTTGCCCACCAGCCCCCGCTGAACGGTAAGTATCGATGCGCAAATCGTTGGGGTCTATCTCGATAGATTGATCATCTTCGACTTGAGGTAGAACTTCGACCATCGCAAAAGATGTGTGGCGTCGGTGGGCAGCATCAAAGGGTGATAGCCTTACCAGGCGATGGACCCCTTTTTCTGGGCGCAGATACCCATAGGCATATTTTCCATTCACGGCTATGGTTGCACTTTTAATCCCAGCTTCTTCGCCAGGGCTGATATCTAAAATTTCCGTTTGATAATTGTTAATTTCCGCCCAGCGCAAATACATCCTCATCAGCATTTGCGCCCAATCTTGTGAATCGGTTCCGCCGGCGCCTGCGTGAATAGCCAGCAGTGCATTTCCAGAATCGAATTTGCCGGTAAACATGGCATAGAATTCTGCATGAGCCAATTCTTTTTCTAATGCCAGCGCTTCTTTTTCTAAATCGGCGCGCAGCGATTCATCTTCCAAAGAAGCCAATTCCAAGGCATCAAGCACTTTTTGGCGGAGAGTATGCCAATGATCGACTTCTTCCTTTAACGAAGCAAGTTGTTTCATTACCTGCTGTGCGTGAGCAGGGTCTTGCCACAGGTCTGGATTTTCTGATTGAATAACGAGCTGTTTTAGAGATGCTTCCTTGTTAGGTAAGTCAAAGACGCCCCCATAAGCGGTCTATTTTTTCTGCGCTTTCTTGCAAACGGTCGATTATGTCCTGCATAATTCACTCCAAAAGGTAATTATTCCCCAAGAATCCCGCTAATAAAAGCTTCGCGATCGAAGGGCTGTAGATCATCCGATTTTTCACCAAGTCCCGCATACAATATTGGCAAACCGAGGTCATGCTGAATAGCAAACGCCATTCCCCCATGAGCTGAGGAGTCCAGCTTGGCTAAGATGACGCCGGTGACATTTACAGCTTGTTTGAAGGCTCGGGCTTGCTGCAAAGCATTTTGACCGGTAGTCGCATCCATAACCAGCCATACCGCATGAGGTGCGCCGGGAAGGGCTTTTCCCACCACACGATAGACTTTTTTCAATTCTTCCATCAGGTTGAAGCGGGTATGCAGCCTGCCGGCCGTGTCAATGATGGCGACATCTACATTGCGAGATATGGCTGCCTGGACCGTGTCGTAGGCTACCGCGGCGGAATCTCCGCCGCTTTGCCCGGTAATAATGGGAATATTGAGTTTATCAGCCCATATTTGCAATTGATCTACGGCAGCCGCGCGGAAAGTGTCGGCAGCCCCGAACAACACCTGGTTACCCTGATCGCGAAATCGTTGTCCTAATTTAGCGATGGTTGTTGTTTTCCCTGAGCCATTAACACCCACGATTAATATTATGGTGGGTTTATTTGTAAAGGTGATATCAGGAGGGTTATTCAAGCGGCTGCGTAAATCTTCCCATAACGCGGCTTTCAATTCATTAGTTTTCGTTATCCCTGATTTTTGGCGGATGGTTTGCAGGTTAGATATGATTGCCTCTGCAGTCTCCACACCCAAATCAGCCTGGATCAACAAAGCCTCTAATTCCTCGAAGGTAGTCTCATCGATTTCGGTTGCGCCGATAAATGTAGCGATTTGCCCAAAGGTTGCTTTACTGGTTTTGGAAAGACCATCTTTCCATTTCTTAATAATATTATCCATTGCAGGGAATTATAACATGAGGGAAAATGGCTGTTTCGTATATCAATGCTATAATTCGGCTATGTCAGATGGACTTTCGCATATCGATGATCAAGGCAAAGCTAAAATGGTAGATGTAGGTCAAAAACAAGACACGGAACGGATTGCAATTGCTGAAGGCTTTGTCGTTATGAAAAAAGAAACGCTTGCATTGATCCGGGCGGGATCGATGAAAAAAGGTGATGTCTTAACGGTAGCGCAACTGGCTGGCATTATGGCAGCCAAGCACACGCCGGATTTGATTCCTTTATGCCACCCGCTTATGTTGACGGATATACAAGTCGCGCTGGAGATAAACGAGGCTATTCCCGGTGTGCGGATTGTAGCTACCGTAAGCTCTGTCGGTAAAACGGGAGTGGAAATGGAAGCACTGACTGCGGTATCCGTTGCTGCTTTGACCGTTTATGACATGGCGAAAGCGGTAGAAAAAACAATGGTAATCAAAGATATTCGTTTATTGGAAAAACATGGCGGTAAGAGCGGCGATTGGGCTAATCCCTAACAGAGAAACAAATATGCAGATAACCATACTCTTCTTCGCAACTTATCGTGATCAATCCAAAACGAATAAAGGCATTATTGAAGTCCCTGAAAACTGCACAGTGGATCAATTACTGAAGGAAATATTAATACAAAAGTATCCCGATCTCGTAATTCATATCCCTTCGACTCTGGTAGCCATCAATGGTGAATTTGCCAAAGTCGATGACGAAATACCGTCAGGAGCAGAAGTGGCGATTTTCCCACCGGTGTCCGGCGGAGAAGACAGCTTGCCCACCATTATTTTGCTCACCAGAGATGAAATCCAATTCGAGGATATCATCGAAAAAATAACCTTACCGACCAGCGGTGCTGCTACATTTTTTACCGGTATGGTGAGGGAGATCACCCACAAACCCACCTATAGAAAAATCACATGTTTGGAATATGAAGCCTATTCATCCATGGCTGAAGCGAAAATGAAGCAGATAGCGGAAGAGATTCGTCGAAAATGGCCAAAGATAGAAGGGATAGCCATTATTCAGCGAATTGGGAAACTTAAACCGCAAACCCCTACGACATTGATTGCTTGTACCTCACCCCACCGCGATGATGGCATTTTCGAGGCTGCTCATTACGGTATCGATCGGTTGAAGGAAATCGTTCCAGTCTGGAAAAAAGAGGTCGGTGAAACCGGGGAGATATGGATCGAAGGGGAATATATCCCTACGCCCGATAAGGATTGAAAATTTGGATAATATTCGCTGCACCAATTGTAAGAATCCCTATCCGGACGAGGGGATCCCTTACCGCTGTCCCGAATGTGGAGGGGTATTCGATTTTACTGGAGAGCTGCCTTATCAACCAGGTAAAGACCTGAAAGCTCATGGAATTTGGTGTTACCGGCAAAATTTTGGGTTGCCCTCCACACTCCCGGAAATCTCATTAGGGGAGGGAAATACACCTCTGGTATGGGTGGATTATGTGGGTAATCATGCTGGGAAAAAGGTTGCCTTCAAATGTGAATTTTTAGAACCGAGCGGTTCATTCAAAGACCGGGGTAGTGCGTTGATTGCCAGTTTTCTGGTGGACCGGGGTGTGAAAGTCGCGTTAGAAGATTCCTCCGGCAATGCCGGCGCCTCTTTTGCTGCTTATGCAGCCAGGGCAGGCATCCAAGCCAGAATATTTATTCCCGATTCGGCTTCGGGACCCAAGCGATCTCAAATCGAAATCTATGGTGCAGAGGTCATTCCAATCCCGGGGATTCGGGAGAAAGCTACCCAAGCGTTAATCGATACCTTGGAGAAGGCACAACCAGCACAAAAGCCAATCATTGCATATGCCAGCCATGCTTACCTGCCTTTTAATATCCCAGGATACGCTACCCTGGCTTATGAACTATGCGAACAACTTGGTGAAATCCCGGGAACGGTGGTTACACCAGTTGGGCAGGGTGGATTATTGTTGGGTATCGGGCGAGGGTATCAGGCAATGCAGGCTGCCGGTTATATCTCAAAGATGCCGGTTTTGATCGGCGCGCAAGCGGAAGCCTGCGCACCTTTATGGGCAGTCTCGACCTTTAGGCAGGTGGATATGCGCCTGTTCGCCGGCAGGGAAACAATCGCTGAAGGAATATGCGTCCAGTACCCGGTAAGAGGCGATGAAGTGCTTAAAGTCGTAGATGCCAGCGGCGGCAAATTTATAACAGTGAATGAAGATGAGATATTGATGGGACGGAGCTGGCTGGGAAAAAAAGGACTATTTGTGGAGCCTACCTCAGCCGTGGTGTGGAGCGCTCTAGATAAGCTGATGGATACACTCCCCGAACCAATTGTCGCTGTTCTAACCGGTTCGGGATTGAAAACAAAAAGTTTTCCAATTCGATAAGATATAGCGTATAATATTATGGCTTAGCGATCATATTTCTTCGCCATAAAAAGGTTATAGAAAATTGAACTTATGGAACGCCAAATACTCGACAAGGGTGGGGTGTTTGGCGCTCCCTGAGTTCCAGGAGGATAATATGGGTTTATCTCTGGAATCTTCAGGGTTTGAATCCCCTGCTGATTTTAAAACACGATTGGGAATCCCTTTTAAAGATAATTTGCTTCTTTCGCGCGCCCTGACCCACCGCTCGTATTTGAATGAACACCCGGAAGCGCTGGAAGATAATGAAAGATTGGAATTTTTAGGAGATGCGGTATTGGATTTTTTAGTTGGAGCTTGGCTGTATAACCACTACCCTGAAATGGCTGAAGGAGAGTTAACTCGGTTGCGCTCTGCATTAGTGCGCACCGACCAACTGGCTGAGTTCGCCCGCAAGATCAACCTTGGCGCTGCAATGCGTTTGGGAAAGGGAGAGGCAGCAGCCGGGGGAGGAAAAAGGCCGGCTCTCTTATGTGGCACTTTTGAGGCATTGGTTGGAGCCATATATCTGGATTTAGGGATGGGTGAGGTCCAAAATTTCCTTGAGCCAATTCTCAAGAACGCGGCTGATGAAATCTTACTCGCCCGTAAAGAGCAAGATCCTAAAAGTATATTTCAGGAATGGGCACAATCCCAGGGATTTGGCCCACCTGTTTATCGAACAATTTCAACCTCAGGTCCGGATCATGACCGTTTGTTCGAAGTTGAGGTTTGGGTAAGTGAAAAACGGTATGGTTATGGGCAAGGTCATAGCAAACAAGCGGCTACCAAAGCAGCCGCGAGAGATGCATTAAATTCATTGGATTATTATTAATCAGTATGGCAACGAGACTTAAATCATTAGAGTTGCAAGGGTACAAAACGTTTGCAAATCGTACACTTTTTGAGTATGCCGGCGCGATAACGGCTATTGTGGGACCGAATGGGTCGGGAAAATCGAACATTGCCGATAGCATTCGCTGGGTTCTTGGCGAACAATCTTACAGCCTATTAAGGGGAAAGAAAACAGAGGATATGATCTTTTCTGGGTCGGAGCATCGACCGCGGGCAAGTATGGCTTCGGTGACCATGGTATTTAATAATGAAGATGGCTGGCTGCCCATCGATTTCAGCGAAGTTGCAGTCACCCGCCGGGCTTATCGGGATGGACAAAATGAATATCTACTCAACGGTCAAAAAGTACGTCTAAAAGATATCTCTGAACTATTTGCCGAATCCGGTCTAGCAGAACGCACCTACACCATTATTGGACAGGGACTCGTGGATGAAGCCTTGGCTTTGAAAGCGGATGAAAGGCGAAAACTGTTCGAAGAAGCGGCTGGTATTGGGCTTTATCGCATGAGAAAAGAAGAAGCGCTAAGACGGCTAGACACTACCCGGAGGAATCTGGACCGCGTTCAAGATATCTTATCCGAATTAGAACCCCGCTTACGCAGTTTGGAAAGACAGGCACGTAGATCTGTGGAATATGAACAGGTCAAGGCTGATTTACGTTCCATGTTGCGAGAATGGTATGGTTATCATTGGCATCGGGCGCAGAGCGAATTGTCGGAAACTCGTCATATCGCTAAGGAAAAGCAGAACCAACTTGAACAAATCCGCCAGCAACAGATGACCATTAGTACACGATTGTTGGAATCCAGGCAAAAAATCCAACAATTACGCTCGCAAATATCCGACCTTCACGGTCAATTGGCACAGTTACATACTTTGCGAGAAGATGTCAGCCGGGAACAAGCCGTCACCGATGAGCGGATTCGCTCGCTCGAGGAACAAAATCAGGAATTGCTGCAGGAAGAAAATAGGCTGGATGAAGAATTAGCCATCTCAATTCAGCAGGAATCGTCAGCCTCCGCTGAAGTTCATCTCATAATCAAAGATCTGGAAGATACCCGCGCTCAATTAGAAAGTGTGCAGCACGAATATATTCTTCAAAATCGTCAACGTCGAGAAATCGAAAAAAACCTAGCGGCGAAACAAAAAGAATTGGATGAAGTTGTTTCGAAGATCAATCAAATAAACGCCAGAATAATCGAACGTGATAATCAAGTATCGAAACAAAAAGTGATGCTCGAGGAAATCACTCGAATTATTTTGGAAGCCCAGAAAAAAGCTAAACAGGCTGAAGCATTGATTATTCATGCACAAAAGGAACTCGATGACACAGAAGAAAAACTTGGAATGCATGAAACATCTTTAACCAGTCATCGGCAGAAACAACAAGAGATCGAAAAAGCTCGACAGGAAAAGATAAATCAATTATCTCAAGAAAAAGCCAGCCTTGCACAATACCAAGCCCGATTGGATGTTTTAGAGCAAGCCGATAAAGGTTTGGAAGGGTATTCCAATGGAGCGCAATTATTATTGAAATCTATTCGGACGGGTGATCTAAAGGGTTTCGAGAAGGCGTTGGGAAATTATTTGGATGTTCCGCCAGGGATGGAAAAAGCCATTGCAGCCGCGCTAGGCGGGGCAGTCGAAGCGGTGGTTATACAAAGCGATCACGATATCGATAAAGCTCTGGATTTACTGGCGGATAAGGAGGCTCAGGGAATATTAGCACCAGGGTATTCATTCCCTGCGAATATCCCAACGATCTCGATAGAGCAAAGCGAAGCGATTCTTGGCGTTGCCTCTGAATTGGTTATTTCTCCTCCCGAACTAAAACCTTTGATAGAGATATTATTGGGTGATGTTCTGGTCGTGAAAGATCGTCAAACTGCGAAACAGGTAATCTCCAAAAGCAAGCGAGATATACGGGTTATAACGTTGAGCGGTGAGTTATTTCATTGGAATGGAATAATCGAAGGACGATCGGGCAGTAAAGCTGGGGCGATTATTCGTACAAGAGAACGAAAAGAATTGATCAATCAAATTGAATCCCTCAAAGAAAAAATCCGGACCTCAGAGAAACAATTGGATGAACTCGATGTGCGATTGACCCAATCGAAAATCGAAGAAGAAGACTTAGTCCGAACAGTCGAAAAAGCACGGAAGGATTTAGATGATATAAGAAATCGATGCTTTGAATTGAAAGAATCTTTCAATCAAATCGACCGCGATTGTAAAAATCAACAAAATCAAAGCCAACAATTGGAGAATGATATCCAACAATGGTCGATCGATTCTCAAATATTGCGTGATGAAATCAACCATATGGAGAATCAAAAGAATATTTTGAGGGAAAAATGTGAGTCTTTACGGGCAGAGCTGAATAAATACTCTGTTCATGAACTTCAAACTCAAACCACTCAGTGGGAAACAAGAGTGCTCCTGGCAGAAAAAACTTTAAAGGATGCCAATTCGCGTCTCGAAGACAGACGAAATTTGGTCATGAAGAATAAACAATTATTAGAGAGCAATCGCGCGAAGCGGAAAATGATTTTAGAAACGTTGAAAGAGCTCAAAGCCAATAAGGTTAATCAGCAGGCTGTTGAAAATACCAATGCTCAAGAGATCGAAAAAATAAACCAAAGAATCGAGCCTGCTGAAAAAGAGATGGCTGACCAGGAAAAAATTCAGGATGCGATACTCCTTGACGAAGCCAAGATCAGACAGGAATTAAGTGTCGCTGAAAGAAACCATACCCAGGCTCGGATAGCGTTGGTGCATAGTCAAGAGACTTTGGAAGCACTGCAAAGGCGCATCGAAGATGATTTTGGTCTTGTATCTTTTGAATATGCAGAAGATATATCCGGACCAAAGCCGCTGCCATTGGAAGGCTTAGTTGAAGAACTCCCGATCGTCAAAGAAATCTCACCCGAATTGGAAGAAAATATCCGCCGACAACGTGCCCAATTACGCCGGATTGGCGCTATCAACCCTGAAGCCCAGCAGGAATACCAAGAGGTGAAACTTCGTTATTCCTTCCTCTCTGAACAGGTCGTCGACCTGGAAAAAGCGGATGCGGACATTCGGCAAGTGATCAATGAGCTGGATGAATTAATGGCACGTGAATTCCAAAGAACCTTTGATATGGTTCAAAAAGAGTTCAGTAAAATATTTACCCAATTGTTTGGAGGGGGCTCGGCTCAATTAATATTAACTGTACCAGAAGATTTGACCGAGACCGGGATAGATATAGAAGCGCGCTTACCCGGAAAAAGAATGCAAGGTCTTTCTTTACTCTCAGGTGGTGAAAGAAGCCTGACGGCTACTGCTTTGATTTTTTCTCTATTGAAAGTTGCTCCGACACCCTTTTGTCTTCTCGATGAAGTCGATGCGATGTTGGATGAAGCAAATGTAGGAAGATTTCGAGATTTACTCAAAGAATTGAGCGATACCACTCAATTCATTGTCGTAACCCATAACCGGAATACCGTACAGGTAGCAGATGTTATTTACGGGGTGACCATGGGGCGCGATTCATCGAGCCAAGTCATCAGTTTGCGGTTGGACGAAATCGATAAAGTGGTCAATTAATAGATTTCGGGTACGAATGTCTGATCGGTAATTGGCGGTCTTACATAGCCCAGGTTATCTTGACGGGGGGGCAACTCGA
The DNA here is from genome assembly GCA_039679915.1 of Anaerolineaceae bacterium. Classification (GTDB taxonomy): domain Bacteria; phylum Chloroflexota; class Anaerolineae; order Anaerolineales; family UBA4823; genus JAAZNS01. The sequence goes on along the minus strand of JBDKUB010000568.1, from coordinate 2,515 downwards.
TAAGTTCGGGAGTAAGGTCTTCATAAGGAATAACGGTGAGCAAGTGGCTGATACAGTTCAATCTAGCTCGCTTTTTATCATCTGAATTAACCACATACCAGGGGGCTTGTTTGATATCGGTATATTTGAACATTTCATCTTTAGCGATGGAATATTCGACCCATTTCGAACGAGAGCTCAAGTCCATGGGACTCAATTTCCAGCGTTTAGTCGGATCATTGATGCGGTCTTGAAACCGGCGTTCTTGTTCTTCATCGCTTACTGAAAACCAATATTTGACCAAGGTGATGCAGGATCTTACTAACATCCGTTCGAATTCAGGGCAGGAGCGCAAAAACTCACGATATTCTTCCTCAGTGCAAAAGCCCATCACCCGTTCTACGCCAGCCCGGTTATACCAACTGCGATCGAATAAGACCATCTCGCCTGCAGCAGGGAGATGAGCAACATAGCGTTGAAAGTACCACTGGGTTCTCTCTCTTTCGGTCGGCGCCGGTAGGGCAACCACGCGGCAAATGCGTGGATTCAGACATTCGGTGATGCGTTTGATCGTTCCCCCTTTTCCAGCCGCGTCGCGTCCTTCGAAGATAACTACCAGCTTCAATCCATTGGTTCGAATCCATTCTTGAAGTTTCACCAATTCTATATGCAGTTTAGCAAGCTCACACTCGTAAATTTTATCGTCGAGAGGGGGGCGGTTATTTTTGTTCATCTCTTTTCTTACATCGATTTTTGCGACGGAATTGAGTGATTGATTCAATTCTGTACTTGTCGAAGGTTTTTGATTAGGAGAATTCGCTGAATGAATTTCTTCCTTAACCTCTTTTTTAGCGGAGGATTTCTTTTTAGTCATACCTGCCTCCCATTACTGAGTATTAATATCATTTTAGATTAAAAAATGAATAAGTCAACAAAAAATTATGATACTGCAAAATAAACACCTTCTATGAAAAGTGAAAGTAAAACTATAACGATGTGAGTTTACATTATATTCGACCATTATTTATTGAAAAGTACTATTTCAATACTCTCATTTATGCAAACAAAACCGGTCGAAATTCTATCAACCGGTCTTGTTTTATACTCAATTGAATATTGCTAGAATGGTTTATTGATTATTGGCTTAACGTGTTTGTTATGAAATTCGAAATTTCTTCCGGAAATTCGGGTTCGGTGGGGATATCTTCCTCAGGAATTTCCTGAAAGACGATATTTGAATTTTCTTTTAATTGAGTCATCCATTCTTGGAATTTTTCTTCCTGCAGTTGCTCGTATTCCGCATCGGACAATTGGCGCATCTCGCGTCCTAATAGTTGGATAATATGGTATCCATAGGTAGTTTTTACCGGCTGGCTGATTTCACCAATCGTTGTTAGCGAAAAAGCCGCTTCTTCGAATTCAGCCACCATGGTACCTCTGCCAAACCACCCTAAATCACCACCGCGATCTTTATTACTGGTATCTGTTGAGAATTCAGCAGCTAAAGCAGACCAATCTTCGCCTTTTTCTAAACGGGCAAGAATATCCTTGGCTGTTTGTTCATCAGCCACCAGGATGTGACGTGCCCATATTTGCTCTTCTTGGCGGCTTATGTTCATTTCAGCCAATACAGCTTCTTTCAATTTTTCAGCATACAACTGGCTTTCGATATATTTACGAAAATCTTGTTCGGAAAAACCAATATTCTCGTTTAAATCTTTCATAATCGTATCGAATTGAGTTTTATACCCTTCAAGTGTATAGGGCGTCGAGGTTGCGGTAGGCTGCATTGTTGGAGTAATCGAAGGAACAAGTGAAGGAGTGGGTGTCTGGGTGATTACTTCCGAGGCGGTAACAGTTACGGTAGTGGTAATTTCTGGTGTATTCGTTGGTGTAGCTGTTGGGGGAATCAGTGCTAATTGAGTGGGATTGAGTGTCGAGGTGGGTAGAATGAGACTGGTTGGTGCGGAGGTTGGCGTCCCATTCGCATAATATTGGAAGGTTTCCTGTAAGGCTTTTTCCAATTCTTCTTCAGTTACTGTAATGCCGCGCCGTTTTGCTTCCTGTCGGATCAAAAGATCGTCCACCATTGCGTTCATCACATTTTCACTGAGAACCGATGGAGTGAGTTGGGATTTATATTGCATAAGTTGCGAGGCTAATTGCGCCTGCGTTTGGGGGTCATTACCAAACATTTGTACGAGTTGGTAATAACTCGCTGCTTGATTGATGATTTGCATACGATAAAAACGAACTTGAGATTGAAAGTCTTTCAGGATTATTTTTTCACCTTCAACCGTCGCCACTGTTTTATGGGATTTGAAATATGTTTCATCCAGTATTCCATATCCGACCAAACCAATGACCAGTATCAAAACGATCAAACCAACAATGATGATATATCTTGTTTGCATCTTCTCGCGTTCTTGGCGAGCAAGATGCTTTTTTGTAATAACAGGTTGCTTCGGTTTTTTTGCCATTCAGAACCTCTTAGTAAATCGGGGCATAGGCGCAAATCAACCTATGCCCCGGATTG
>JBDKUB010000384.1:0-2615 GCA_039679915.1 Anaerolineaceae bacterium | reverse complement strand
CTTGTAAAGCCTTTTCCCCTCTCTTCCGTTCATATTCATCTTGACCACACCCTATTCCCCCATCTGGTTGCAGTGGAGTACCCGACATTTTCCTATCTCCTACGAATAATAATACCAATATGTTACGGGTAGCGTATAACTTACTTTTAATAATATTTTACTATCATACACAAAAAAATCAAAATTTTTATCTTACTCTTGCGATAATGATAGGGAATATGTGAGAAACGGAGGGTGTTGAAAAAGATTAATTCATAATGTGCGATGCACCTTTGAGGTGCGTTGCACATGAATAATTAGCTTCACCCTTACCCAAATTCCCCAAAAAATAAACGACAGATTTTTGGAGGATGAGTTAAAAATTGCTTTTTTCATCACTTTCAGAAACGGTGAAAATAAATGGAATCCTGATAGATTTTGCAATAGCTTGAGAGGCATGGGAAGTTGAATCCCTTTATCCTGTAGTGAATCTTTCAGGAGGTACATATGTCTTCTCAGATAAAACGTATAGGATTAGTGTCAATTGCCCTGGGTTGGTTTTGGGATTTTCTGTTTTGGGATCGCACCCCAGGCATATCTTTTGCTATCTATATAGCCTTATGCATCCTGGCTGGATTATTCCTTTTATATTCCAACAAGCAAAAAACCTCGCTGAAAATCATGGGACTACTGATACCCATCGTTGTTTTTTCAGGGTTCACTTTTATCCGCCAGGAACCGTTTAGCTTGTTGCTGTCGATAGGATGTTCCCTGCTCTTGCTACAGATTATGGCAATGTCCCTTTTTCAAGCAGACTGGTTATCATATGGAGTTGTAGATTATTTAATAGGATTTATCCGTATCTGGCAAAGTGTGTTTGTCCATCCCATAACAGTGAGCTCCGGGGTTACCGAACCGAAAAATGAAACCCGTAAGCAAAATTCATCGCGTCAAATATGGCAAGTTGTGCGCGGAACTGCTTTGGCTTTGCCGGTAGTGGTCATATATTCCTTATTACTCTGCTCAGCAGACATCGTCTTTGCCCAAAAAATGAGTTCCTTTCTCGATATTTTCAACCTGGAAAACATGCCAGAATTAATAATAAGGATAATTGTTATATTAGCTATTGCATATGCCTTGATGGGGGCTTATGTCCATGCGGTAGTAAAACGCAGCTCCGGAGAATTATATGGAAACAAACATGCAATTCGACCTTTCCTCGGTTTTACGGAAGCTGCAATTGTGTTGGGGAGCGTCACCATATTGTTTACCGCTTTCGTCATCGTCCAATTCCAATACTTTTTCGGCGGTCAAACCAATATCCATATCGATGGTTATACCTATTCCGAATATGCCCGTCGAGGCTTTGGGGAATTACTTATCGTGGCGATTTTCACTTTGATATTACTCCTTGGACTAAGCCACATTGTCAAGCGCGAAGGCTCGTTAAAGCGGAAGGGTTTTTCCTGGCTGGGGTCTATTATGGTTGGGTTGGTAGGGATCATCTTGGTTTCCGCATTCAAAAGACTTTTACTTTACGAATCAGCATATGGATTTACCCGCTTGCGAACCTATACCCATGTATTCATGATCTGGTTAGGCATATTGCTGGCGATTACCATCCTCTTAGAAATCACCAATCACTTACAGTTCTTCTCCAATGCAGCCTTACTAATCGGATTAGGATTTTCATTGACCATAAATTTTCTCAATGTGGATGGAATCATCGTCCAAAGGAACGTACAACGCACTGTCCAACATGAAGAAATTGATACTGCCTATCTGGCTTCGCTATCTACTGATGCAGTTCCGATGCTGGTATCGTTATTCACATCACCTGAATCGGACATTCTCACCAAAGATGCACTTGGAGCTTCCTTGGCTTGCATGGTTCAAATTCATCCCTCATATAAAAAACCAATTCAAGACTGGCAATCGTTTCAATTATCTCATTGGTGGGCAGAGCGCGCTCTAAAATCCATCGAACATCAGTTATCGAATTACAATCTATCTCAGATTGGTTCACAATGGCAAGCTACCAGCCCAGAGAAGTATACTTATCCTTGCCAGTCCTCGGTAAGGATCGATTAACGATATATAAACTCCGAGGAACTATCTATGATGATTGGTGTTTACTCATTCAATAAGTTAAATTTTTTGTTTAGCTCAACTAAGAGATAAGTAAAACCAATAATTTTGAATTACGTATAACAGGATAAGGCATACTTTAGAACTTTTTTGAATGGAGAATAGCTAGAAATGAGAATATTTTTTATGATGTTGGCAATTAATTTGATGATTGCCTCACTGTATTTTACGATGTCGATTTTTTACCATATAAAACGTATTCTCATTCGCATCAAAGGCATGTTTTTGCCAAGCTAATGGCTGGATTTTTATTTTGCATAGAGCCAAGTAAATAGATAATAATTAATGTTCAATCCTATTTTTCCTCTCACCCCATTTAATATTCTCAAGATTCAATTTTTAGTTAACTACCTGACAGTTTGGAAGCTGTCATAGCGAGTAATTCCACAACGCAAAGCACTTTTCTAGCTGGATGAAACAGGCCGGTCTTTCAGGTGAAGAACTCCGTTAATTCCGTCATTGCGAAGGCGAAGCCTGAAGCAATCTTT
>JBDKUB010000540.1:0-5616 GCA_039679915.1 Anaerolineaceae bacterium | reverse complement strand
AAAGTTAAAATGTCCCCTTTGAAAGGGACACAAAAGTGGACGAACTGCTAGATATAAATACCGCTAACGCTTATTTACCTGAGCTCTGTGAAGATTTCACCTCGATCACCACTTGCACCAACCTAAGTCACCTGCCAGCAATCACCCCTGGCGACAGTATGGCTACCATCTAAACGGTAAACCTATATCGGAGGACACTCCCAATGAAACAGACTGAAATGAATAATCTTATGAGTTTTTCGCTTTCTTGCCAAAAACTGAGTAGAATGCAAAAGGGCAGTGCCTTTCGGCTCCTGCCCAGTTTTCGGCACTCGCATCGGCGCTCCGGTTGCTCTCCAGCAGAGCCGTATCCTCCGTACGAGTGCCAGGATTCTACCATGCTATTTTATCCACCCTTGGCAAAGGGGACATTTCTACTTTGCAGAATAGGGGACATTTCTACTTTGCATTGACAGATGAATTAATGGGACTAATCTAAAATCGCCGAATATTTAGCGGCAAGCTTTTTTGACCCGGACTTTAATTAATACCTATTAGGTGTATCTCTTCCCCCGCATGTTAAATCGCAGACTGAATATTTGCGCGCGTTGAAACCCCATTCTCTATCGGGGCAGGATTATTGGACCCTGACTACGGCTTATATTTCGATAACTCCCCAAATGAAAAGCATGTCCTTTACAGGGTTTATACACTAATTTCACACTGTGTAAAGCATTTAGATGACCGCCAACCGTCTTATTTCCGCAATAAGGGTAACCGTACACTGGGTCATAGGGTTCCATGAAATAAGCCACGCTGGAATAGACATCCCTAACGATTTCAAAATGCCGAATGGTATAAGAATCATCATCGTCTTTGGGTTCATCCGGATATCCTTTTGGAATTGTCAGGTAATACCAGCGATCGTCATCAGTCAGGCTGTTCAACATTAAACCGATATCAACTTCCGACTTATTAATAACAGTCAGGTCGACCGTATTCATCATATCCCCAGCTATCATGAAAATCGATGCCAGAATTAATACCAGTAGAGATTTTTTCATGATTCCTTTTCTTTAACAATAGCACTCAATTATATTTTTCACTCTGTGATAATTTAAATATACCATTAATTTGATTTATTAATCAAAAGTAATCACTACCGTCATACCCCAACGCAGGCGAGGATCGACATCATTCAATAAAATTCGCGCTGTATAGGTGATATCACCTCTCTTTTCTTCAAAAATATCGCTAATTTGATCGACCGTTCCACTCAATTCAAGATCGGGCAGAGCATCGGGGACCACTGTGACATTTTGTCCAACAGATACCTTCACTACTTCTATCTCGGTAAGATCATCCGTTTCGGCGTACATCTGAGAAAAATCTGCGATGATAATGCTTGCCTGACCGGCAGCCACCTGCTGCCCCACGATTAAATCCTGCTTGACAACGCTGCCATCGATAGAGGCAACCAATTCCAAGTCATCGAGTGAAGCTTTTGCCGATGCCAGGTTGGTTTCAGCCGCTTTTATCCTGGCTTGAGTCGCGGCTAACAAATCCGGGTCGGGACCTGTTTGAAGGGCTTCATAATCCCGGATAGCTTTTTCCAATGATGCTTGAGCATCAGCTAAAGCTGTTTCGTATTCCAATCGGCGAACCGCAGCATTGTAATCGCTTTGAGCATTATCCAGTTCGGTTTTTAAACGGTTACGTATAGATCCCGAAAAAGATTCGAGCTTATATGGTTCAAAAGCCTTACGCGCTTCATCGAGTTTCTTTTGCGTCATTACCACAGCTTCTAACGCAGAGAAACCTTCTTGAGATACTGGGATAATAAAATTATCGAGTTGATATTGGGCGTCTCTCACCGCCTTATTCGCAGCCGCAACAGCCTTGACGGCTTCGGAGCGGGAAACATCGACATTATCATTGAGCGCATCATATGCTTGCTGGGCTGCTAATAATTCTGCTTCCGCTGCGGCAATAGCCGCTTCAATCGCTTCACGATTTCCCAGGCGAGCTAAAACATCACCCTTTTTTACCAGATCTCCCTCTTCGACCAAAATTTCTTCTACCTGTCCATTGGTGAAAAATGATAGAGTTTCGAATTCGCGTGGCACCAACCTGCCTTCCACAACAACATTCGTATCTGATGTCACAAGAGGAATTTCCGTGATAGAAGCTGTTTCGCTGGTTGGATTAGCACTACCACAGCCAGCAACCATCAATGCGGACAATAATAGAGGCATAATAACAATAATAAATTTCGATTTCATTTTTCCTCCTCGAGCATCAAATCCATACCACAACAAAGTATAACAAATTATTGACAGAACATCAATTTTGCATATAATTGCAATTGCTATTACTCGCATTGATTATGAACCACCTGACTACAGCACGAGCTATCATTCTGGAAACTTTAGAAACCAATCAAAATCATATGACCGCCTATCAGGTCTATGAAGCGGTCAAGCCGCGGCTGCCCTCCTTGAATATGTCTACTGTATACCGTTCGTTGGAGTATCTTACCCACCAGGGATTGATTTCAGTAGCAGATGTGGGTGTATCCATGCCTGTTTATGAAGCCGCTGCCAACACGCACCATCATCTTGTATGTGAAGGATGCGGGAACATATTTATAGTCAATCATGACCAGGTAAGAGATTTCTTCGAACTCATCGCTCAAGAATTCAATTTCACCATCCATACCAACCACCTCATCTTATTTGGTTTATGCGAGCAATGCCGCCAAAAAGAGGACCTCACTCAAAATAATCACGAGGGCAAACCAACGAAAGAATAATCTTTAGCATTCAATATTTTGATTTCTGCGCTTTTTAATAACCAGAAATATGGATTTATAATAAAAATCAAGGAGTGATATAAGATGTACGCACCCTTACCCATGCACATTCCCGATGGCTTTCTCTCGGTATTGGTCTCCGTTATTCTATGGATTATTTCAATCATTGCAGTTGGGTATGCTCTACAACGAGTCGGCAAAGATTTAGGAGAGCGCCAGGTTCCGTTGATGGGCATTCTGGCAGCCGCCATATTCGCCGGGCAAATGCTAAATTTCAGCGTCTCCGGCGGCACATCCGGCCACCTGATGGGCGCTGCTATTGCCACCATTCTTTTGGGACCTTGGGCAGGCGTTTTGGTGCTTACTTGTGTGGTTAGCATTCAAGCCCTTATTTTTCAAGATGGAGGGTTATTGGCGCTAGGTGCCAATATATTCAACATGGGAATAGTGGGTGTAGCGGTATCATATTTTGCTTATACAACCCTGCAAAAATTACTAGGAAAGAATAAATGGGGGATTTTCATAAGCGGATTTGTAGCAGCCTGGCTTTCTATCTTCATTGCTTCCCTCTGTGCGGCTCTGGAATTGGCGCTTTCCGGAACTTCACCTGCTAATATCGCCGTACCCGCCATGGGCGGCATTCATGCCCTCATCGGCATTGGCGAAGGATTGATCACCGTTGGCGCTCTGGCATTCCTCTACGCCTCCCGCAAAGATCTGCTTGAAAAAAGCGAAAGCAATATTGCTCAAGGAAAACTGATTTGGATAATAGGCTTGGTTATAGCCGTTGCCCTGGCAATTTTATCGCCTTTGGCATCCAGCCATCCTGATGGACTGGAATGGGTGGCAGAACAAAAAGGTTTCCTGAATGTAGCCAAAGAACCCCTATATCAGATCATTCCCGATTACATCATGCCGGGCATTGGCAATGAAGCCGTTGCGACGATCATTGCAGGTATAATTGGCACATTAATCGTCTTCGGCGTTGCGCTGGGAGTGGCTCACTCCCGCCGCCACTCGAAAATATAACTGCATCCTATGCATGTTAACTTTCTCGATCCGTTCAAAGATATCCCCAGTCCAATCCACGAGCTTGACTCACGCGTCAAGCTCGTGCTTTCTCTGGCATTCATACTGACCACTGCCCTTATCCCGCATGGGGTATGGCCGGCTTATATTCTCCTGTTAGCGATCATCTTTTCGATCATCATCCTCTCAAGGTTGGGATTCGTCACCATTTTGAAACGCTCAGCTTTGGTTCTGCCATTTATGTTGGCAGCTTTACCGGTGATTTTCACCATCAAAGGCAACCCCCTGGCAAGCATAAAAATCGGAAACGGGCTATGGACGATCTCCCAGCCAGGCTTGGAGCGCTTCACTAGCATCACCTTGAAATCATGGATTTCAGTGCAAGCCGCCATTGTGCTGGCTTCTTCCACCCGATTTCCCGATCTGCTTATGGCGATGCGTGCCATCCATATTCCTCGCCTATTGGTTGCCATATTCGGTCTCATGTGGCGCTATTTATTCGTTCTAGTCGATGAGGCGTTAAGGCTGATGCGCGCCCGGCAGGCTCGCAGCGGTGAATCCGGAGTGATAGGTGTAAAAAGCGGGGGCAGCATCGGCTGGCGGGCGCGGGTAACCGGTGGGATGGCTGGCAGCTTGTTTCTGTGCGCCCTGGACCGCAGTGACCGAATCTACAATGCTATGATCGCCCGCGGCTACGATGGTGAAGTGCGCAGCTTGCCATTGCCGCGCCTGGAATTAATTCATTGGATTACCTTGATTAGCGGGATAGGGCTGCTGTTAGCGTTATTTCTGTTTTCATTATCTTTATGATCATCCATGCACCACTCGATTGAAATCGACCATTTGTCGTACACGTACCCCGACGGACACCGTGCGTTGCAGGATATTTCGCTCCATATTCAACCCTGCGAAAAGGTGGCCCTGGTGGGACCTAATGGGGCCGGCAAATCCACGCTGATCCTGCACCTGAACGGCATTTTACGCGGGCAGGGCAACCTGCACGTGTGCGGCTTGGAGGTTGAAGAACCCAACCTGGGAAAAATCCGCGCCATGGTTGGGTTGGTCTTTCAATCGCCGGAAGATCAATTGTTTTCCCCAACAGTTTATGATGATGTGGCTTTCGGACCTTTATATCAGGGATTACCACCAGAAGAAGTTCAGCGTCGAGTCGAACAAGCCCTGGCTGCAGTACACATGACCGACTATGCCAAGCGGGTGTCCCACCACCTGAGCTTGGGGGAGAAAAAGCGCATTGCTATCGCCACCGTGCTTTCCATGCAGCCGGAAGTGCTGGTGCTGGACGAACCGACCTCTGGGTTGGATCCTCGCTCTCGTCGTGCGTTGATCCGCCTTCTGCAGGAATTGCCATTGACCATGCTGGCTTCCACCCATGATATGCTGCTGGTGCGCGAGCTATTCCCCCGCATGGTGATCATGGATGAAGGTCGCATTGTGGCAGATGGAGAAACCAATATCCTGATGAATGATGAGGCATTGCTCGAGGCGCACGGCTTGGAAAAACCGGTTTGTAAATAATCGGAGTGTTATCCACTAAAAAGCGTGTCGTTTTCCCAATGATATGGGTTGAATATGATATATTCGGCGATCTTGTTATATGATTCCTCAATCCGAATAATATGTTACCAATAATTACGTTGCCACACCGGAATGCCGGGTGTTGCGCGGCGTTGGTTGATACGGCGGGCAGAAAACGTTTTCAATTGTCGCACGTGTATAACGTCAGCTGCTTATTTATTTAATAATTGTAATTCATTAATAAATATACCAAATAATAT
>JBDKUB010000216.1:0-2063 GCA_039679915.1 Anaerolineaceae bacterium | reverse complement strand
ACGGCAATCCAGTATAACCCAATCCGGGTTTTGATAGTTTTTGAGTAAATCTTCTATAGAGATGATCGTTGTAGAAACCATGACTTATTCTTATTCTCCTAAATTAGAATATTTATTGATGTGTCGTAATAATTTGGTTATTTGTTTTAAGACTTTCGTCATTTATTCCGAAGCAAAAGTTGTTGTTCTAAAAGAAGGCTGTCACCTCGAGCGAAGCGAGAGGCCTTTTTATAAGCATATTAAGAGGTCTCACTGCTCCTTCGCTACGCTCAGGACATGGCTCGACATGACATATATGACTTTTTAGACAGCCCCTAATTTCAATGAAATATCGACTAAAGTCGTTACGACGATCCCATCTTTTATATATTGACCAATTACTATTATTTGCTTATTTTTTCGAGAAATCCTTGGAACTGCGCGAGTGAGTATAAGCAACTGCCACATGATGTTTTGCCATCGCTGGGCTGCTGCGCATGGCAGTAAATTTTTTCTCCACTTCCTGGGCTTCGAATTCCGCTCGCTCTTCACCCAATTTGGAAGCATATTGTCGCATTTGGGCTATGCCCACTGACATCTCTTGCTCTCCCTTTTCAGAATTAATTGCAAATGCCCGGGAGACATTGAGAATATCGGAGGCTTTTATCTGGTCCAGTACTTTTTCGACGACCGGCGGTATGACACCATCTTGAATTTTGAAGCCGCTGTACTCTACAAAGCGCACCGTCACCCGGTTCAATGGGGTGCGCAAATGATTTCCCACCGGCGACTGATATTCAAGACTGCCCTCGACATGCAACTTTGACGAAACAGGTTGAGCAGGTAAAGTGAGGCGAATGGGTACTTCCAATTCGGTATCACCAGGGATATCGCCCAATGAAATCGTGGCTTTACCTTCTCCTTGTTGAGTGGGATAAGCACTGCTCAGAGGCATGACGGTCGAGCCTGGCGGTATAGTCAATTCCAGAGTCGCAGCTCTTGCTGCAAGATTTGCCACCTCCCCTAATTCACCGGTCATAAAATCAGGGATTTTCGCCGGGTCTTCCAGATGATAAAACCTGCCGCCTCCCTGATTGGCAATCTCGGTCATGAGGGCTTCATTATAATCCATACCCACTCCCAATGCCGATAATACCAAGCCTTGTTGGCGGGCATTGAGAGCTTGCTGCCCAATATGTTCTATATCCGTATCACCTACATTTGCCTGTCCATCGCTGAGGATAAGGGCTAAATTGGAGGATTGCTTTTTGAGGAGGGCTTTCTCGATCCCCAACGACATGCCGTCATACAGTGCTGTCATCCCCCCGGCTGATATTTCACTCAAAGCACTTTCGATGCTATCTTGAAGATTTTTACCGAACTCTTTGGGTTCGAACACAGAACGTGCCACATTCGAAAAAGTCACCAGCGAAAATATATCTCCCGTACGCAGGCATTTTATGGCATGACGGATAGCGTCCTTGGTATATTGCATTTTCTCGCCATGCATAGAGCCGGAAATATCTAATATGGCGCAAAAATTCAACGCCGGGCGACCGCTTTCTGTCTTCGCAGCCTGCTCGGGTGGCACTTGAGCCGGGGTGCGAATAGTAACCAGCACATAACGATCGACATTCTGACCTGCAGGTGCTTTCACCTGATCCAACTCCATTTGAGCCATTACATACGATCCGATCCCGGTTGCCAAAGCAATATCTTCGAATTCTAATTCCCCTCCGCACCGCAGGCAATTTTTAACTCCTACCGGTTCATCTTGTAATAATCCGCAATACAAACAGCGCATTAATCTTGTCACTGGTTATCTCCTTACAGGGCAACCGCTTATCTTTGATTATTGAGTATAGCAAATTGCCTGTTTTTACGCAACGTGCTCATGAGAAACATGGTTATCATCTATTAGGGGTGATGACTCATACTTAGGAGCCGATAAAGCCGTTATAATTGAGATAAAATGGCCTTTAATTCCATACAACAAATTTAGTCATTTGTCCCGACTTTTGCATCCATCTTAAATTAACACTAACTTTGCACTTTATTTAAAATTGGATCTCAAGCCATTCGAG
>JBDKUB010000481.1:0-8267 GCA_039679915.1 Anaerolineaceae bacterium | reverse complement strand
TTTCCAACATGCGTTGCGATGGCTGGATGAAAATGAGAGATATAGACCGGAAATCGTGGTGCAGCTTCGGCCTACGTCGCCGTTTCGGCGCGTTCATCACATCGACCAGGCTGTCTATCGCCTTATCGAACACCCTGAAGCCGATTCAATTCGTTCGGTTTGCGTGCCTTTTCAGAACCCGTATAAAATGTGGCGCGTTACGGAGGAGGGTTTTATGCGCCCAATTTTGGAGGTGCCGGGTTGCGAAGCCTATAATATGCCCCGACAAGAGCTTCCGCAAGTGTATTGGCAAACTGGCTATGTCGATGCTGCCTGGGCAGATACCATCCTGAACAAGAATTCCATGACCGGCGACTATATCCTGCCTCTGGTGATCAGTCCTAGTGAATGGATCGATATCGATTCAGCCGATGATTGGCGTCGCGCCGAGCGACTGCTGGAAAGCGGCGAAGTGACTTTCGATGAATTAGGGTTCGAAATCGGTAATTGATCATGATAAGGTTAGATGTTTGAATTTTACATACTCGAACCTCGATTTACTATTCAGCAATCCCTTTACAAGTCTCTGAAAGCTGATGGCTGATAGCTAACAGCTTCTACCCCATTGGAGGATTTCATGTCTTTAATAAAAATTGGTGACCGATTTATTGGTGATGGATATCCGACTTACGTAATCGCCGAGATAGGGGTCAATCATAATGGCATTTTAGCGTTAGCCCTAAAATTAATCGACATTGCTGTCGATTGCGGTGCCGATGCGGTTAAATTTCAAAAGCGGACACTAGACAAACTTTACGCTAAAAAATATTTGGAAAATGCAAATGCCGGAGAAAAAACCCTGCGCTATCTTTTACCGATATTGCAACAAGTCGAACTCTCCGAGCATGATTTTTACGAAATCGTCGATTACTGTCACAAGAAAAACATAACCTTTTTATGTTCTGCCTTCGATCCTCCTGCGGCTGATTTTCTAGAAACCCTGGGAATTCCGGCTTATAAAGTTGCCTCAGCCGATTTGACCAATTTACCGTTGTTGGATCATCTACTTACGAAGGGCAAGCCGCTGATCCTGTCTACCGGCATGTCGCGGTTGGAAGAGGTGGAGATCACGGTAAACTTCCTGAAGGAACGCCAAGCGCAGTTCGCTTTACTGCATTGCAATAGTACCTATCCGGCGGCATTCGAGGATATCAATTTGCGTTTTATGGATAGACTGCGTCAATTTGGGGTGCCGGTGGGCTATTCAGGTCACGAGCGTGGTATTGCGGTGTCTACGGTAGCCTCTGCGTTGGGAGCTTGCATCATTGAGCGCCACCTGACCCTCGACCGCACTATGGAAGGACCTGATCATGCTGCCAGCTTGGAGCCTCAGGGGTTCAAAAAGATGGTGCGCGATATCCAACAAGTGCGAGATGCCCTAGGCACAGGTGAGGAAAAATTCATCTCTCGAGGTGAAATCCTCAACCGCGAGGTACTGGGCAAAAGCCTGGTTGCTGCCCAAAAAATTGTTCCTGGTGAAATCATCACCGCTGAAAAGATTACCGTCAAGGGCCCTGCCCTGGGAATCTCTCCTCAGAATTATCTCAAGCTGGTAGGCAGAACGGCTGAGCGGGTGATCGAAGAGGATGAGCCATTTCTCGAAAGAGATTTGGGCATTAAAATCGAGCTGGATATGGCGCACACCCTGCCCATGGATTATGGCTTCACCGTGCGCTTTCGCGATTTCGATGAATTGTTAGTGTATAAACCGCGCATGCTCGAGTTCCATTTTACCGATCAAGACCTGAATGAGCATTACCCCGGTCAGGATTTCGATTTTAGAATGGTTGCCCATGCCCCTGAATTTTGGGAACATACCCTGGTAGACCTTTGCACGACAGATGAAAAACAGCGCAAGGATTCGATTGATTTGATTCAAAAGACAATCGACTTAACCCGAGAGATGGCGCCTCATTTTATCGGTGTACCCAAGGTGGTCGTTCACCCCGGCGCGATGAGTTTAGACCATCCCATCAAAGACCATAAGACGTTATATGACAATTTGCGCCGTTCGGTAGAGCAAATCGATTTCGAAGGCGTGGAGTTATTACTGGAAAATCTCCCCCCACATCCCTGGTATTTTGGCGGGCAATGGCTGACCAATGCTTTCATGGACTCTTATGAAATTCGTGATTTTCTGGCGCCGTTAGGCTTGAAGATGTGTTTTGATACCTCTCACTCCAAATTGTATTGCAATTGGGCGCACGTGGATTTTTACGAGCAGGTGAAAGCGATATTACCTTTCATCGAGCACTTACACCTTTCGGATGCAGCCGGATTGGATGGAGAGGGATTGCAAATAGGAGAGGGCACCATCGATTGGGTGCATTTCTTTAAAATCATTGGGGATTATCATGGCACCATGATTCCGGAAATATGGCGCGGACACCAGCGCCAGGGTGAAGGGTTTTTGATCGCCATCCAGCGTTTGTCGGATGCCTATTTCAAAGCCCAGGAAGGCAGATGAAGCTTCCATTTACGAAACAGCTACACCAACGTTGGTGGGAATATAAGAACCGGGCGCGCATCAAGCGGGTGGTAAATCAGGTGAGTGCCCATGAACCTAAAAACCCTGAGCGCCAACCCATACTGGTGATGAATGTCTCCTCACGGATAACCGGATTGAGCCAGAATAATGCCTTCACTTTGCTGACTGCCTGGGGTCTGCGATTAGCCGGTGTTCCGGTGATTCATTTTGTATGTCAATCCGGAATGAGTCATTGCGTATTGGGCGTCAATCGTCAGGATTACTACCAGCCGCCGCCTTGCCAAAAATGTATAGCACAATCCCAAAGACTTTATGAAGGCGGGCAAATTCATTGGTTCAAGTATAAACCAGAGGCATTATTAGAAGCAGAGCTGCAGAAATTAGATATCTCGGCATTGAGCACATTCGAATACCGCGATCCAACAGGTCATTTTCACCAGCCAATACCTTTGGGGCCATTGACCTTGCCGGCTATTCGTTGGACATTACGCCGTCATACTTTAGGGAATGATGAGCCTACCCGCTATTTAATGCGTCAATTTATGCTTTCGGCTTATTCGATTGCTCTGGAATTTTGCCGTTTGATCGATGAAACCCATCCTATGGCTGCATTGATATTCAACGGGGTTATGTATCCCGAAGCCTCTGCCCGGTGGGCAGCCAATCAAAGAGGAATCCGGGTGATCACCCACGAGGTAGGTTTTCAACGGTTTTCTGCCTTCTTTACGGATGGCGAAGCCACAGCTTATCCGGTTGAAATCCCGGCTTCATTTGAATTGAACTCCGAACAGCAAGCTCGCCTGGATGACTACCTCGAGAAACGCTTTCAAGGAAAATTCACCATGGCAGGCATCCATTTTTGGCCCGAGATGAAAGGTCTGGATGTAGCGTTTTTGCAAAAAGCAGCTCGGTATGAACAAATTGTGCCGGTATTCACCAATGTGATCTACGATACCAGCCAGGTCCATGCCAATACACTCTTTAAACATATGTTCGATTGGCTGGAAAATGTATGGGAGATTATCCAGGCGCATCCTGAAACTCTGTTCGTTATCCGTGCCCATCCTGACGAGATGCGCCCCGGCACTGCCAAGCAGAGTCGCGAAAGCGTCCACGATTGGGTTTTCAAAAAGCGCATCAACGAAATGCCCAATGTGGTCTTCATCGATTCGCTGGAATATATCAGCTCCTACGAACTGATTCAGCGTTCTAAATTTATCATGGTCTATAATTCTTCGATCGGATTAGAAGCAGCTTTGATGGGGGCAGCCGTTTTATGTGCCGGGAAAGCGCGCTATACCCAATATCCCATCGTCGTTCTTCCAAGCAGCGGGCAAGAATTTCGCCAAATCGCAGAACAATGGCTGGATGCGGAAAAAATCGATATACCATCCGATTTTCAGCGGAATGCGCGCCGCTTTCTCTACTATCAGCTTTACCGTATTTCATTGCCATTCGAGGAGTTTTTGGAAGCCGGAAGCCGCCCGGGCTTTGTAGGTTTGCGGAATTTTAGCTGGGATCAATTGCTCCCTCAAAACACACCTTCCATCGAGACTATTGTCGAAGGTGTGTGTAAGCATAAACCCTTTATACTCGAAGAAAATTGATGGAACCTCAGGATAAAATCGAAATTTTACCAGTTGGGCTATTAGAGAATAACCGTCCTTTGGTGAACGAATTACGCCGGCTGGCGCGCATGCTTGGATTGGATTTCGGCTGGCATTATTTATTGGATCTCACCTGGATCATCAGTCAGCTTGAGTGGATCGAAGGCTGCGATATTATGGATGCCGGGGCAGGATTGGGCGTGATGCAGTGGTATCTAGCGGAATGCGGTGCTAATGTTCTCAGCGTAGATCGCGCTAGCCGGGCTAATATCCCTTTGCGCTTTCGTAAACGTTACCGCGTGCAAGCAAAAACCGAAAATCAACCCTTTAGTTCACCTCTAAAAGCCCTGGTTTATAATTTCAATCATATGGGTGGCTTGTCCGGTAAAGTGAAATACTTGTGGCGTGATTTATCCGGCACTATCTCTTTCAGCGAAGCCCCTGGTCGGGTGATTATCTACGACCATAGTATGGATAATCTGATCGAAATACCCTCCGAATCTTTGGATGCAATCGTAGCGGTGTCTGCTCTGGAGCATAATCAGCCCGAAGAATTAGAGAAGGTTGTGGTGGAATTAATGCGCTTGCTAAAACCAGGCTGCCAACTACTGGCTACTTTGGGTGCAGCCCGCGACCAAGATTGGTTTCACGAACCCTCCAAAGGCTGGTGTTATACTGAAGCGAGCTTGCGGCGTATTTTTAAATTATCGCCTGATTCACCCTCGAATTATGACAGGTATGATGAGTTATTCTCCCAGTTAAAAGGTTGTGCTGAGCTGCGCGATAATTTAGCTGGGTTTTATTTCAAATCTGGCGATACGGGTATGCCGTGGGGTAAATGGGATCCGCAGTACCAGATTGTCGGGGTGTGTAAGGTGAAAGAAAAGTGAGAAGGGTGAGCAGCTCTCACTTACCTAATTTCAAATTGGAGCAAGAATATGAGCAATGGTCCACTAATCGAACAAGTGCAGGCAACTTTAGCGGAGGCTTTGCAAGTCCCCATTGAAGAGATTACCCCAGAATTGGCTTTGGGCGATTTACCACAATGGGATTCCATGGGACACATGGAAGTCATGATGCTGTTGGAGCAGAAATTCGACGTTGAAATCAATCCGGATACGATTGCTGCTTTAGTCAGCGTGGCGGCGATTTGCGAACATATTGGGCAAAATCATTCAACGTCATGAACACGCTAAAGATCATCCCTCAGATAGAAATTCCTGACCATTTGGTGGGTGAGGTGAAATCCAAGCTGGCTTATGTGGATGAAGCCATCGTTAAAGCCGCCGTTGCTGAAGATGGAAAAGAAATAACACTCGAGCTAAGCGAAGCGGTCGATGAGCTGTCGCGAATGCGCTTGGAAGAGAAAGTCCAGCGCGTGGTAACATCGATGACCCAAGGCGCATTCAAACCGAATGTACAGGTGTTGGAAGACCATATGGCCATCGATACACCTTATCGATATGATCCTACTGCAAAATTAATGGAGTGTGGCGAACTCTCACGGGAAACGAATGGGGTTTTCACCCTGGGTCCGTTGATTACACGGTTAGTGAATTTCTTCGAAGATAAATTTTTGAATCTGGCTGCGTCGTTCGATGCCGAACCTTACCGTTTTCCAACGCTGATACCCGCTCGATTTCTTGAACGGGTCAATTATTTCCATGCGTTCCCTCATTCACTTACGTTTGCCACTCACCTGCGCGAAGATTTGGATGCCATCGACCATTTTGCCCAGC
The DNA here is from genome assembly GCA_039679915.1 of Anaerolineaceae bacterium. Classification (GTDB taxonomy): domain Bacteria; phylum Chloroflexota; class Anaerolineae; order Anaerolineales; family UBA4823; genus JAAZNS01. The sequence goes on along the minus strand of JBDKUB010000481.1, from coordinate 2,394 downwards.
AAGCTGGCTGTGATGTACATGGTAACCTCAATCAGCCGCCGCAATCGTTCGCCAAAATCAAAACCTTGCTCTCGCCGGCGGTCTGCTATCATCTTTATTTTTCGCTGGCGGATAAACCCCTGCCGGGTGGTAAGATGATTGCTACAGCCGTTGGCCAGTGCTTTCGCTACGAAGGCATTAATTTAACTTCTTTGGAACGGCTGTGGAATTTCACCATGAGGGAGGTCATTTTCATCGGGGATAAGGATTTCGTGTTGGAGAATCGCGAGATATCCCGCAATCGAATGGCGCAAGTTTTCGAGGATATCGGTTTAGCATATCGTGTCGAAACCGCCAACGATCCTTTCTTTATCGGTGAGTTTCGCAAACAAGCTGCGTTCCAAAGTGCTTTTCAACTCAAATATGAGATACGCGCCCGACTACCGTTCAAGGATAGCACATTGGCGGTGGGCTCATACAATTATCACCAGGATTTCTTCGGTCGGCATTTGAATATCACCTTGCCGGATGGCAATCCCGTGCATACTGGCTGTACCGCCTTTGGGTTGGAACGCATGGCATATGCATTCTTATGCCAGTATGGTTTGGACTATGAACAATGGCCGGCTAGTGTAAGGGAGTATATCCATGGGTGATTTAACCAGACCTGAAGTAAATTATCGGCTGATTACCGAAGCCGACTTCCCCATCGTCATGGATATGTACGAGAAATTGAATTCCTTTTTTTACGAAGTGGGTTATCGGCTGCCGCACCCTGATAATGTCGGTCAGGTTTGGCTGGAAACATTTCGCCGCACTCTGGGGCGTTTTAGCAATGTATTCATTGCCGAAATCGATCGAAAGGTCGTCGGTTTCATGCTATGCCGAGTCAAGCGCGTTCCGGCGTATATGGGCGGGGTTCTGGTGGGTGAATTGAGTGATATGTGGATCGAGGCTGAAGCGCGCCGCTTTGGAATTGGCGATAAGCTGTCTCGCTTGGCGTTGGATTGGCTGCACCAGCAGGGTGTGCATTCAGTTGAAATTCAAGTGCTGCGCGACAACGATGCCAGTTGGAAGCTCTATGACCGGATGGGTTTTAAGCTAGAATTCCGCGTCGGGCGCTTATTGTGGGATGAATATATCGAGAAAAAGCCTGAATAAATGCTGATAGTTACCCGCGATCAATTATCAGATTTATTGCGATTGCTTGGCTTACAAGCCGGAGATGGTTGCCTGGTGCATTCAGCGATTCAATATCTAGGAAAACCACAAGGGGGTATTGAGATTTATTTGGATGCGTTTTGCGATGTATTAGGTATAGATTTAGCTAATTCCAATCAGTCATATTCACCTGGTTCGGGTACTTTGGCAGTGCCAACTTTCAACTTCGGTTTTGCCCATGGTGAACCTTACGACCCCAGTCATACGCCATCGCGCGGTATGGGTGCATTTTCAGAATTAGTCCGCCAACACCCGGCAGCCCGACGTACGCCTCATCCTATGCAATCCTAGGCGGTCATTGGTTATCAAGCTGAAGACCTAGCTGCTCGGGATACCCCGTCTGCTTTCGATCCCGAATCGGCGTATGACCGCATGTTGGATTTGGATTTCAAAATTGTGCTTTTAGGCGCTGATGTTCAAGCCATCTCGGTATTGCATTACAGTGAACAGCGCAAGGGTGTACCGTACCGTTTTTGGAAGGATTTCAATGGGCAGGTAAAAACGCTTGAAGGCTGGCAGCCGCGCACTTACCGCATGTATGCCCGCGATTTGACCATCGACCCACATCTCGATTTACATCCTGTCCAAAAAGAGTTGGAATCCAGAGGTGAATGGCGGGCAGTCCCTTTGAATTATGGGGTGCTTTCATTATGCACCATGCGTCACTTTGTAGCTGTGGTAGATGAGTTTCTCGAAAAAGACCCCTGGTCTTTGGTGGCGAATAGATTCGATGACAAGCATGTTTGAGTTAATCCAAGAATTGTGGTTCCTTAAACGGGATATTGTCTCGGATGGATTCGACCGGGCTTTATTGCGGTTGGCGCAGGAAGTCCCCATGATCATTCATGAATATCCTACCGGAGAGCCATGTTGGACCTGGCGAATCCCAGAAAAGTGGACCTGTTATGAAGCTTACCTGGAAACCCTGGATGGTAAACGCCTGATCGATTATGCCGATCATCCCTTGCATGTCGTTTCTTATTCACTGCCCTTTGAAGGCATTGTCAGCAGGGATGAATTGCTACGCCATTTGCACGTGCACCACCATTTACCTGACGCCATCCCCTTTGTGTTCAAGTATTATGAGCGGGACTGGGGTTTGTGTTCTTCGCAAAATTTACGAGACAGCTTGCAGGATGAGGCATATCGGGTTGTCATTAGAAGTGTTTTCGAACCCGGCACACTCAAAGTGGG
>JBDKUB010000001.1:0-2677 GCA_039679915.1 Anaerolineaceae bacterium | reverse complement strand
AATACCGCACATTTGGTGCAGATCGGTTTATCGCAGCGATTGCAGCGCAGGGAAGTTTCGGTTTGTGGATGGTTAGTGCAATATAAGGTTGGAGGGTTGTCGGTCATCGTGTAGTGCCTGTGGAAGGGTTTTGATTCATGTGGGGAGTAAGATTGCGATAGAAGTACCCCGGATCTTGGAAGCGTACAAATTGAGCCGTATGATCGCTAGCATGCACAGTAACCTGGTCGTTATTTTCCATGTCGATTGGCGTTTGTCCATCGATACAGACCAGAGCCTGATGGTTTGTTTCGACTGTGATGCTTACATTCGAACCTTCAGATAGCATGATTGCCCGATCGATGGATAGATGTGGCGCTACCGGTACCAGTAAAATATTGCGCAACTCGGGAGGTAGAATCGGGCCACCGGCTGCCATAGCATAGGCGGTCGAGCCTGTGGCTGTTGCAGCAATCAAAGCATCAGCTACATATGTCGTAAGAAATCTCCCATCGACATGGGTAATAAGATGGATAGGGCGAACTGTCTTACCTCTTCCTACGACGACCTCATTGAGAACCTCCCATTTTCCTAACGAATTTCCCTGTCGAAAATGTTCTGCGGAAAGCATCATTCTGCGTTCCAGCCAATAATCACCTTTTAGTAATCTTGGAAATACATCCATCCATTGATTTTCTCTAACTTCCATTAAAAAACCAAAATGTCCTAGATTAATTCCCAATATCGGTAAACCGCACGGAGCGCAGATATGTCCCATGCGCAGCATTGTTCCATCACCACCTAATGTAATCAAAACATCGAATTTTCCGGCTTCGACCTTACCTCGCAATTTTTCATTGTAAAGGAGCGTAACTACATTTTCGACCCCATTATGCTTGAGGTAAGAATTAATCCGTGATGCCTCGCTGGTTCCGTTAGGTGTTTGAGGATGGGCTACAATCGCAATATTTTTAGGAGGAGGGTATAAGATCGCCATTGGACATAATTATATTAGCAACTGAGAAAATCTGGAGAATTCGAAGCGACATTGAAGGTCGGATTAATATATTTATAATTTTTGATCGCAAATTTGATCATATCCACAGTGTTTACATCGGGCAGGAGAATGGTGAGATCGGGGAACTTGAGTGCAATTTTCTAACGAGCGCATTCGTCTTATAATGTTCATTAAACTTTTTTCAAGATCATTATTGTAATTTATTGTAAAAGTATTGCATTGGTTCTTTTGCTGTCCGAGATTTGCTGATTCGTAGTGAATGATTCCATAATGAGGTCTTTGATTATATATCGTTTGAATTAAAAAGCAGTATGCTGCTAATTGATAGATATGTGATTCCATAGGTTTCGAATTCTCATTGCCTTTTTTCACTTCGACAGGAATGTATTGATCTCCCTGTTTAATAATATAGTCTGGTTTGCCGGTCAATCCCAATTTTAAATCTGTTAACGGCGTGGTAACTTTATGCCAAAGGTTAGTATCCGCATAAATCAATTTACCGTTTGGTAATCCCTCTTTTTTAGCCTGATTGGAGGAAACCCAAAGGACGATGAGCCCGGATATAAAAATGACTATCACAAGGATTACCATTGGCTCAAGAATGCAATCAAGATTCCGACAGCGGCTACGACCAAAGCGATTCCAAGATAGCGAAGGATTTCAACTTCGAGGATATGCAAATTGTGCCTTTTGTGAACCTGAACGCCTTGGTTCAATTCGGATCGATTTCCTGCTTGAATACCGGATATCTGATACCACCAGGCGCGCTGGCAGTAGCAAAATGTGCCGATTTCAGAAGCGCGGATAATTCTCAATGATTTAATTTCTGTTCTAAATTATGCATACTTTGCTCAAGGTGCTCCTGACGAATACTGAGAGTCATATCGCCGCGCGTTTTTTCATTGATATTGCGAACGATGTCCGTCAAACGACGCAGTCCTCCGGTAATTGCATCAGGATAATCCATGGTAACCAAAACGGCGTAGATATCATCCATGTGAGATAACAATCGTTCAGCTTCTTGTGAGTGACCATGGCGAAGGATATCCAAGCAGCGCCGACGTAATTCACCTGCTGCTTCAGCCAATCCCTGTAAATAAGTGGCGTATTCGATATCGAGGTCTTCTGGTGTTGGAAAGTTGCTGTTTTGAATGAGAGCTAGAACGATGTTAGCTTCTGCATATTCCTTGAGTGCATCTTGTGTGTAGCCTGCATAATAGATGTCAGGGTATGCTGTTAAATTATCTTTGAGCGCAGCAGCTAGCTGATTAGCAGCCTCCAGTTCGATTTTTGCGGCTGCTTCATCTTCGCGGTGTATGGAGCGGATTGCATTGGCGCAATGACGGACAAGCGTTCTTGCCTGGGATAAGGCACGGTCTCGGGCGGCTGTCCGCATATCAAATGAATTATGGATTCGGTCTGCAATCGTATCGAGTGTTTGTTTCATAATTAGATAAGGCAATGTTTATGACGGATTATCTGGTGATGGATTGTGACGGAATAATTGATCTGCCAGTGATTCACCGCCTGGGATTTTGATTTCACCAAAGGCGGCTTCATATTTTGCCAGGTTTTCTCCCAAGGCTCGATAAAACAATTTTGTTCCCAAGGGCGACATAACGATGCGTGATTGAACTTGCGCTGCCGGATTACCAGGCAACATATGAGCAAAATCGAATA
>JBDKUB010000313.1:0-4277 GCA_039679915.1 Anaerolineaceae bacterium | reverse complement strand
AGGGCTCTCACACTGACCTCCGCTTTTTACAGCCTGGGTGCTATCATTGGGCCTTTATTCGGCGGGAAAATTGCCGACACATTCGGTTACCGGCGCTTATTTTTTATTGCCTTAGGTATTTTCATCGTCTCCACGGCAATCATCAGCTTTATTCACTCGCAGCCTCTCGATATAAAATCCAAAGAAGAACGTTCTAATCGATTGTTAGCCAATCATAAATATTTGATGTTTCTAGGTGTATTGTTTTTTGCCACGTTTGCCATGTATTTGCCTCAACCCCTGGCTTCCAATTATCTCCAAAATCAGCAAAAATTGAACTTAACCCAAATAGGACAGCTTTATTCCATCAATGCCTTAGGTATCGTTATCCTCAACTTAGTTCTTGGGCGCCTGGATACACGCGTAGGATTCTTGTTGGGTCAAGCGGCTGTAGGTATTTTCAGTTTATTATTGTGGCAATTCACCGGTATTCCCTGGTATCTGGCAGCGTTTTTCTTGTTGGGGGGATTTCGCGCAGCTCGTATGTTAGCAATGGCACAGGTACAAACATTGATTACACCATCCATCATGGGTGCCGCTTATGGTCTGGCAGAAACGGTCAACGCAATAGCCATGATCCTATCACCCTTACTGGCGGGTTTCCTTTACGATAGAAATCCATCATGGCTTTTTTCCTGGAGTCTATTTGGGATAATCCTCTCATTTATTCTAACTTCAATGGTAACCAAACCACATAAACTGCACATATCTTCAGAATAATAACGAGGTGAATTATGACACCTATTCTCGAATGGGGAAATAACCTGATCGTCTTGATACAAAGTATGGGGGAATGGCTGACAATCCCAATGGCTATATTGAGTTTTTTAGGCACCGAACAATTCTTCTTAATCGTTGCTCCTGTTATTTATTGGTGCATCGACGCCACACTGGGTCTGCGTTTGGGGATCTTCTTGATGACTGCTACCGGCTTGAACGCAATTTTTAAAGTGCTTTGTCATGCACCCCGCCCTTATTGGGTCGATACACGGGTTAAAGCTTACTCATCCGAAACTACGTTCGGGGCACCCTCGGGGCATTCGATGATATCGACCGTCATCTGGGGTACCTTGGCTGTATCATTACGAAACAAAATCATGTGGGCAATTTCAATTATTTTAATTTTCCTGATTGGTTTTTCTCGCTTGTATTTAGGCGTTCACTTCCCCAGCGACGTCTTATTAGGCTGGCTACTAGGAGCTCTCCTTTTATGGATCTTTATTAAAGTCGAAAAACCCATTATCGCCTGGTTAAAAGGAAAATCGCCTTTACAAAAGATCAGCCTGGCATTCGCCTTCTCTCTGTCTATTTTATGCGTTTATTGGCTGGCACACCTCAGCCTGGGAGGCTGGCAAATTCCTGAAATATGGATCCAAAATGCTGCCTTGGCGACAGATGTTGTCGAACCAATCAACCCTTTAGATCCCTCTGGTGTAGTTACCGCTTGTGGGGCGCTTTTCGGATTTGCTTTAGGATATATCTTGCTAGAGTTACAGGGTGGATTCGAAACCGAAGGCAGCCTTTGGAATAAAATCACCCGCTTCTTTATTGGCTTATTGGGAATTTTGCTGTTTTGGGAATGCCTAGGGTTCCTGCTGCCTGATGGAACTGACCCATTCTCGTTGTCACTTCGCTATCTTCGATATACCCTGGTTGGGGCTTGGATTTCAGGGGGCGCACCTTGGATTTTCCTGCGTTGCGGATTGTCTAAGAAACCAACCCATAATCCTATTTAGAAGTATCACATGGTTCAATATAGCATTCAAATTATAGAAAAAAAGCAAGAAATCCTTGGGGAGGATTTCTTGCTTTTATCAGGGTTCACTTTAATATCCAAATAATTTGATGTTTTTTGAGAGATATTACTTGATCTGGAAAATCATCCTTCTTTATTTGCATTGAGCTCTTTTTGGCGGGAGTTGATCACTTCCTGAGCAATTTGGCTTGGGACAACTTCATAATGCGAGAATTCCATGGTGAAAACGCCCCTACCACCCGTGATCGAACGTAAATCGGTGGTATAACGCAGCATTTCCGCCAAAGGCACAGTAGCGGTTACGATCGAGCGGCCTTTCTCGGTATCCATACCTTGCACACGGGCACGGCGAGTGTTCATATCACCCAACACATCTCCCATGTTAGCTTCAGGAACCACGACACGCACATTCATGATCGGTTCCAAGAGCACTGGCGCAGCATCTTTCACAGCCAGCTTAAACGCTTCCCGCCCGGCAATCTCAAAAGCCACCGGCTTGGAATCGACCGGGTGCTCTTTTCCGTCATAAACCGATATATGGACATTCTTGATCGGATAGCCGGCTAAAACGCCTTCCTTCATCACCGCTTTAATGCCCTTTTCGATGGCAGGCATATAGCTAGACGAAATCGCACCGCCAAATACATCATTGGAAAACGAATATTCTTGTTCGGGATCTGGCTCGATGCGCATGGAAACTTCCCCAAATTGACCTGAACCACCGGTTTGCTTTTTATGCCGGTATGTCGCTTCACCTTTCTTAGTGATAGTCTCCTGGTAAGGCACTCGGGGAACATCGATAATCAGGTTCGTTTGGAATTTCGATTCGGCTTTGCGGATGGCAACATCGATATGTTGATCACCCATCCCCTGTAATATAGTTTGGTTAGTGGAGGGTTCCTGATGCCATGATAGGGTCATATCTTCTTCTACCAGTCGACTAAGGGTAGGACTGATCTTAGAGGAATCGATCTGCGTCTTGGGGAAAATTGCTACTTGATATAAGGCGTGGGGATATTCGGGAACCGGCAGTATGAGTGGATGACCTTTATCGCATAAGGTGTCACCGGTGGACGTGACACTCAATTTCGAGACCGTGGCAATGTCTCCGGCATGGACTACTTTCACCGCTATCTGTTCTTTACCACGCAGCAGATGCAAGGTTCCCAATCGCTCTTCTTCGCTTTTCTTACTGTTCCATACCCGTGTATCGGAAGCAATCATCCCGGAAAATACCCGAAAATAGGTAATTTTACCTACAAATGGATCTGCGGTTGTCTTCCAAACATATGCCGCCAGAGGACCGTCATCACTGGCAGTGAGGGGTTCCTCTCCGTCTTTACCTTGGGCATATACGGTGGGTATTTCTGATGGAGAGGGCATTAATTTGATAATCGCCTCCAAAATCGGTGCAATGCCAATTTCCGCCGATCCCGCAGCTACAAATACCGGAACATAAGCGCCAGATAATATTACTTTTTTCAAACCGCGTAGGATCTCTTCCGAGGTGAGTTGTTCGCCTTCCAGGTATTTTTCCAGCAAGGCATCTTCGCCCTCGGCGGCCGCCTCGATAAGCTGCATGCGATGGAGTTCCACTTCTTCAGCAAATTCAGCCGGAATATCCTTCTCCACGCTTCGTTCACCCTCATAGGCTTTGTTGCTCAACAAATCGATTACTCCCTTGAAATCAGCCCGCTCACCCCACGGCAACTGCACCGGTAGAAAATGACAATCGCCAAGCTGTTTGATCGATTCCAACGCCTTGTTGAAATTAGCGTTTTCTCGGTTCATCTTATTGATGATAACAAAACGTGGCAATTTAAATTTATCGCAATAAGACCAGGCAATTTCAGTGCCTACTTCAGCGCCAGATACCGCATCGGCTAGAAGCAGCGCCCCATCTGCCACACGCAAAGCAGAAATCACTTCGCCAATAAAATCGTTGTAACCGGGAGTATCCAAGATATTGATCTTATAGTCTTTATACTCCACCGGGATTATCGCCGTAGAAAGTGAAATTCCTCGGCGAATCTCCTCGTCCTCGAAATCCGCTACCGTTGTGCCATCCTCGATTTTACCCAAGCGAGTGGTTGCGCCTGTGAAATGCAAGCATGCCTCTGCCAACATTGTTTTTCCAGAGCTACTATGCGAAGCTAAAGCAATATTGCGAATAAATTCAGTTGTATATTCCTTCATATGAGAACCCTTCCAAATAAAATTAAGTCGACACCCTATTCTAAGGGATGATGCCTTCCTTGTCAAAGTGAGTTTTGAGGGTGTTGAAAAAGATTAAACCACAATGTGCGACACACCTTTGAGGTGCGTCGCACATGAATAATTTGCTTCACCCTTACCCGGCCTCCCCCATAAATCAAGGGCAGGTTTTTGGGGGTGGAGTTAAAATCTTTCTTTTTTTAACACTTTCCCTTTGGTTTCATTTGAATATCGGAAACAGGTAGAATTTGTATTTGTATAACTGCCA
>JBDKUB010000041.1:0-8980 GCA_039679915.1 Anaerolineaceae bacterium | reverse complement strand
GAAGCCACGGTGGGCATTGGCGGTGGACAGCCCAACCGGGTAGATTGCGTGCGCATAGCAGCTCAACGGGCAGGCGAGCGTTCCAAAGGCGCGGTGATGGCATCCGATGCCTTTTTCCCATTTCCCGATTCGGTGGAAGTAGCAGCCGAAGCCGGCATCACAGCTATCGTATTTCCGGGCGGTTCCATCCGAGATGACGAATCGATTGCGGCTGCCAATAAGCACGACATAGCATTGGTAGCTACCGGCGTACGCCATTTCAGGCATTAGAAGATTTTGGTGAGTTGTTCTATGAATGAAGAATTGTTTTCCTCCTTTGAGCATCTAACCTTCGACGATTTACTGATTACCCCAGGTTATAGTGAAGTATTGCCATCCCAGGTGGAATTGCGCTCTCGCCTGGTAAGGGATATTCACCTCAATATCCCTATCCTTTCAGCAGCTATGGATACGGTGACCGAGGCGCGCATGGCAATTGCTTTGGCACGTGAAGGAGGCATTGGCATTATCCATCGCAATTTGTCGCCAGAGGCACAGGCACGCGAGGTGGAAGTCGTCAAACGCTCGGAATCGGGTATGATCTCCGATCCGATTACCTTACAGCCAACCGCTACACTGCAAGATGCTTCCGACATCATGGCTCGCTTTCACATCAGCGGTATCCCTATTGTCGAAAAAGATAGCCAAAAATTGGTGGGCATATTGACCAACCGGGATATTCGTTTTTGCGAAGCACAGGATTTCTCTCGGCCGGTTTCGGATTTTATGACCCGTGAAGGGTTGATTACCGCGCCGTTAGGGACAACCCTAGAGCAAGCTAAAACCATTCTGCAAAAATACCGCATCGAAAAATTGCCTTTGGTGGACGAAGCAGGCCATATTCAGGGCTTGATCACGGTCAAGGATATCCAAAAGAAAATCCAATATCCCCAGGCAGCCACAGATGAGCGTGGCAGACTGCTTGTCGGTGCCGCAGTTGGCGTCGGTGTGGACCTGGAAGCCCGGGCTGAGATGATGGCATCCAAAGGAGTAGATGTACTGGTCGTGGATACCGCCCATGGACATTCAGCCGGGGTAATAAAAGCTATTCAACGGATAAAAGCTATTCTGCCCCATATACCGGTTATCGGTGGCAATGTAGTTACGGAAGATGGCACGCAAGCCCTCATCGAGGCTGGAGCAGATGCGGTTAAGGTGGGCGTAGGGGCAGGTTCAATCTGCACTACCCGCGTGATTTCAGGCGCAGGTATGCCCCAAATGAGCGCTATTTACCGATGCACTAAAACTGCCAAGCCTTATGGCATTCCGGTGATTGCCGATGGCGGCATTAAATACAGCGGTGATATCGTCAAAGCCATTGTCGCCGGGGCAGAAACCGTGATGTTGGGCAGCCTGCTTGCTGGGCTAGAAGAAGCTCCAGGTGATCTAGTACTATATGAAGGAAGACAGTTCAAACTTTACCGCGGCATGGGCAGTGTAGGCGCCATGCAAGGTTATGGCAGAGACCGATATGGCAGCGGGCAAGAAGCCAGCGGGAAACTGGTGCCTGAGGGTGTGGAGGGAATGATTTCATACAAGGGTCCATTGAAAGATTATATCTATCAACTGGTGGGCGGTATACGCTCTGGGATGGGTTACGCTGGCGCAGCTTGCCTGGGAGACCTGCGCACGAAGACCTCGCTGATACGCATCACCAACGCCGGCTTGGTGGAAAGCCATCCTCATGATGTGACGATTACCCGCGATGCACCCAATTACCAAAGGGGAGAATAATCGAATTAGGATGTAATTAATCGCTGAACCGCTTCAATCTGATCCGATTCACCAATCACACCAATGCAATCGCCGCTCTTGAATACAATCATGGATTTGGGATTAGCAATGAGCTGTTTGTCGCGGATCAATGCCACGACCGAGGCGCCGGTCTTAGAGCGGATATTGGCTTCTGCTAGAGATTTCCCAATCAAACTACAGGTGTCGTCTAGTTTGAACCAGACAATCTCTACACCTTTTACCGCCCTGAGAAGATCATGTAATGAATGATGTTCATTATCTAATATGGTATCCATATCATAATTTTCTCGCCGAATTGCTTCTATATATTGGTGGACTTCCCTTAATGGGAATCCCAAACACAAGAGTGTGTGGTGAATCAACTCCAGCCCGCCTTCCAATTCGGGTTGCACGATATGGTTAGCACCTATTTTGGCTAAATTTCGAACGCCTTGTTCTGTAGCAGCGCGGGCAATGATTGGCAAATTAGGATTCAAATCTCTCGCAGATGTGATGATCATGGTTGTGTTGGTTTCATCGGAAATTGTCGTTACCAATACACGAGCCTTTTCAAGATGAGCATGAACGAGGATCTCCGAATTTCCCGCATCTCCAAATAAAGTGGGTATATGTCTTTCGTTAAGAATAGCGATTTTCTCTGGATCCGCTTCGATGACTAGTAATGAAATGGAGAGCTTTTGTAACAGATTTACCAAATCTTTCCCGACTCTGCCGTAACCAATAATTATCACATGGTTTTCCAATTGGTTTTCTTTTATTTCTGGAAGAGGAACGTTTGTCTCCAATCTCTCCCATACCCTTGGAAACCTGCGTAATATTTTTTCTAATATGGGAAGTAATCTATACATAAAAGGATTAGCAGTAATTGAAATCAAGGCTGTAGCTAAAATTAGCGAATATTGGTTTGAATCTAGCAGATTAAGTGACATTCCCCCTTGGCCTAAAATGAAAGAGAACTCTCCAATTTGGCTCAGCCCTACTGCAATAACCAGAAAGGTTTTAGCCGGACGAGGAAATAGCAAACCCAATAGGATTACGATGATGGGTTTTCCTATCACAACCAAAAGGGTTAGGGAAATTACTTGTTCCAGGTTTTGCCATAAGAAACTTGGATTTACTAGCATGCCGACCGAAACAAAAAACAAAATTGAAAATGTCTCACGGAATGAGAATACATCTGCACCCACTTGATGACTCAACCTGGATTGGCTGATGATTGCCCCGGCGGCAAAAGCACCAAGTGCCAGTGATACCCCAAAAAGCTCTGCAGCACCCATTGCCGTCCCCAGGGTGATGGCCAAAATTGCTAGAATAAACAATTCGCGTGATCGCGTGTGTGCGATGCGCTCCAGAAGCCAAGGGATAAACCGAGAGCCCACAAAGAACATAATCGTTATAAATGCAGCAGCTTTTAGAAGAGTGATAATCAAATATTTCCAATCGAATGCACCGGAGCTTGGGGCAAGGATTGGCATTAGAACCAGGATTAGCACCGAGAGGATATCTTCCATAACCAGCCATCCCACCGCAGCCTGTCCATGGGAGGTGTTTAGCAGGGAATTATCCATCAAACCGCGCAGTAATACGACGGTACTAGCGACCGATATAGACAATCCCAAAACGATTCCAGCAGTTGCTGACCATCCCCAGAGCTGGCTTAAACCAAACCCGAGCAAAGTCGAAATAAAAGTCTGTATTAGTGAACCAGGAATAGCAATATCTCGAACCCGCCATAGATCTGCAAAGGAAAAATTTAAGCCGACCCCCAACATTAAAAATATCACACCAAGCTCAGCTAATTGTTGGATTGTTTCAGTATCACCAACAAAACCGGGAGTAAATGGTCCAATTGCAATACCCGCCAAGAGATAGCCTACAATATTGGGAAGGCCGATACGGCGAGCAATCACGCCGCCGATAAATGCCACGACTAATGCTAAAGTAATGTTGATCAGCAAAGGGACTTCATTCATTTTAGGTATTCTCTCTTATTCAAGTTTACCAGTAAAAATTTATATTTAAGATATAAAACTAACCAAAAAGCGCAGTATGTACATCTGCGCTTTTTAGATACATTTTGAGGGTTTATATGGAAAATATCGAATTACAATCTCACGTATTCGAACGGGGTGCGGCATGGTTGTCCATTAGCAACAAACATTGCTTTTTGCCACGGTAAGTAGATCACACAAGAAATGGTCTCACACAGCGGGTCTAATTCAATGTGCCGGCAAACGGCGGTTAACGGGTCGCTATGATCACCCATACGAATCTGCGCCCATTGGGCATTCACCTGACCTTTAGCCGCTCGCAAGGATTCTTCAAGCTGCTTGCGACGGCCTAAGGTATTTCCTTTCAAGTGTTCTGGTTCCCGATCCACCCAGACCGAACAGGTCTGAGGGGTACTGAAATGGTTAGTACTGACGATAAATCCTTCATCGGACTGCCGCACTGCCTGCACGGAGTGAGCAATCTCGAAAGTCGCCATATTGCCTTGAGAGTCGATCAGGGTTAATGTGCCATCCCCAAAATGAGGGCGGGTCGGCAGGTAATCGATGGCTTCCTGAACCGTAGCCATATTTTGGAGGATATCCATCTCTAATGAATAGCGGGCGATTCCAGGTCCAACATCGGTGGAAGGAACAAATGTGTCCACCACTGCCAACCCCTGGCTGTTGATACCCGAACTGAAAACAGCCGGGCTGCCGGCGCTGGTAAGGCAAAGAAATGAATTACCGCTTGAAGGCTCGATTCGCGCCAGGCATTGCAGAGACCTGTGGTCGGGGTGATAATCTCGGTTTTTCACCAAGATCGGTGCGTCATCGCTGGTGATGCCGCCATTGGCTGCCCAGGAGGAGCAGCCTCTATTTGGTGTAATATTTTTAAGGCAACTATCAAGGTAAGAAGCGATGGTGTAAGTAAAGTATTCCTCCCAATCCAGGTGCAAAGAATCTGAAATACCCTTGAGCATATCCAGGGTATCGGGGGCATATTGTTCCCAAATTCCGTTTATCTCATCGATATATGGAGATAAATCTGGGTCATTTTTACACAACTCAGCTAAACGGATTTTCATCGAGTTTTCGATTTGTGGTCGTAAATCGGCAACTTGTTCGCCATGCTGCCTGCCGATTTGATAGGCATTCCCGGTTAGATTAAGCACTCTGATCATGATATTTCCTGAGGTTTTTTCTCTAATTGAGCCGGGGCGGGTATATTTTCAATGGGAGAATACGATTGATAAATCCAGCAGGCAACCTGTTGTTCACCCACCTGGAAATATGGAGGGAGCTGTTCCTCGCATATTTTCCCAGCCCTTTTAAAACAGCGTGGATGAAACGGGCAACCGGAGGGTGGGTCTATTGGACTGGGTACGCTGCCGGGTAATATGATGCGTTGACGGCGGGCTTCTTTATTGACTTGTGGGATAGCTGCCAGCAATGCCTGGGTATAAGGGTGTTGGGGGCTTTCAAAAATGGCTGTGGTTTTACCTTGTTCGACAATATGCCCGAGGTACATTACTGCCACTCGGTCGCTGAAGTAATAGATGACACTTAAATCATGGGCGATGAATAGATAAGTCAAATTGTATTCTTCGCGCAGTTCCTCCAGCAGATTGATCACCTGCGCCTGGATGGATACATCTAGCGAGGATACAGGTTCATCTGCCACAATAAAACTGGGCTGCATTGCCAAAGCCCGGGCAATGCCAATCCGTTGGCGTTGACCGCCAGAAAACTGGTGGGGGTAAGAATCGATATGCCGCCGACTCAACCCGACCCGGTGGAGTAAACGGATGATCTCTTCTTCGATTTCCAGCGGATCTCTCATATTGCGGCTGCGTAGAGGGGTGGTAATGATCTCCCGGACTGTCTTGCGCGGGTTAAGCGAAGAATACGGATTCTGGAAGATGATCTGAGCAACCCGATGGTACTTCACCAGTTGGGGCTTTTCGCCCGGCTTAAGCACCGTTTCCACCTTGCCGCCGGTAACCGCAGTGCCACGATATAAAATTTGGCCTTCGGTTGGTTCAAGCAGAGTGGTAAAGATACGCCCTAGGGTTGTTTTACCACAACCGCTCTCACCCACCAAACCCACCGTCTCACCTTGCCATATACCAAGGTTGACCCCATCGACTGCCCGTACCACTTTGGTTTTTGCGCCAATGAGGGCGCGCGCCAGAATACTGGGGGTGATATAGAAATGCTTTTTTATATTACGCGCTTCAAATAGCGGTGGACTCTCATATCCGGTGAATGCATTACTCATCGCATAGCCTCACAATATGTTCCCAAGACCATTGGGGGTCGCGTTCAAAATTAACTTGCGCCAAACAGCGGTTGAATAGATTATCTTTTGTCTGGAACATAGGAATTGGTCCTTCTGTGCAAACCTCTTTTGTATGCGGACAGCGCGGCGCAAAAACGCACCCCGGCGGTAGATCGATCACATCGGGGACATTGCCGGGAATAGGTTTGACTTTTTGGTCTTTATTGGTGATCACAGGTCGACATGCCAATAAGCCCTGCGTATAAGGGTGTTGGGGGTTCAGCGTTACATCGTCTACCGGGCCTTGTTCAACAATCCGACCGGCGTACATCACCGTAATCGTGTCACAAAATTCGGCTGCCACGCCTAAATCGTGGGTTACTAAAATAATCGCCGTGTGATGATCCTGGTTGATTTTCAACATTAAATTCAAGATTTGCGCCTGAATAGTCACATCCAAAGCTGTGGTTGGTTCGTCGGCGAGGAGCAATGATGGCTCACAAACCAAAGCCAAAGCAATTAAAGCGCGTTGTTGCATTCCACCCGAAAATTGGTGAGGGTAGATGGCATATCGATCCATTGGGGAAGGAATGCCCACTTCTTGCATGGCTTGCAATACACGTTCTTTTTCTAATTTCTTTCTGGCTATATCGAAAGGCCAGGGTAATTTCGAAGAGGAAATAATATTATGAAGGCGGAGCGATTCGCGAATTTGCTCTCCAACGTGAAATACTGGATTGAGTGTGGTTTGCGGATCTTGGAAAATCATAGAGATTTCTTTACCACGTACACTGCGCATTTCCCTTGGGGAAAGCTTCAATAAATTTTTCCCCTTGAATTGGATTTCGCCGCAGGTCACTTTCCCCGGTCGGCTGATCAATCGAGAAATGGCAAGCAGCACCGTGCTTTTACCGCAGCCCGATTCTCCCACCAAGCCCAACCTGCCTCCTTTTTCTAATTTCAAATAAATACTATTGATTGCTTGCACATCTCCACGTTTGGATGGGTAAACCACAGATAAATCGCGTATTTCCAAAAGGGGTTTATGATTTTCCATTGTTTTTATCCTTACCACCCAGTTAAGCGATCGTCTTCAGACGAGGATCCAAAATATCGCGCAGCCCTTCGGCAAAAAGATTGATGGAAAGCACAAGAATAACCAAGGCAATACCGGGCATGGTGGAAACCCACCAAGCTGCCAGCATGAAATCCCGTCCAGAAGCGACCATAGATCCCCAGGCAGGGATGTGGGGGGGAATGCCCAAACCCAGAAAGCTCAAGCTGGCTTCCATAATAATCATCTCGCCTATGCGCAATGTGGCAAGCACGAATACCGATTGAATAATATTCGGCATGATTTCACGAATGATGATTGCCACATTCCCTAAACCCGTGACTTTAGCCGCTTCGACATATTCTTGCGTTTTTTCCGACATCATTTCGCCGCGTACTACCCGGAAGAATTCGACCCAACTTTTGAAGATCATTGCCATAATCAAGTTGGTTACCCCGGGACCAATAAAAGCCATAACGCCAATGGCAAAAATTAGGAAAGGAAACGCCATCAAGAGATCAGCAAATCGCGAGATGATCGAATCGATAACGCCGCGATAGAAACCGGTGATTGCCCCAAACACAATCCCAATCAAAACAGAAATACCGACGGATAATACGCCTACCAATAAAGAGATGCGCGCTCCATAGATAATCCGGGTTAGGATATCGCGCCCCTGAGCGTCGGTGCCAAGGGGATATTCCTTCATGCTGCCTTCCATGAAGGCTGGGGGTTTCAACCGATGGCGAAGATTGCCCGTTGAGGGATCATAAGAAGTAATTTGCGGGGCGAAAATCGCAGCCAATATGTATATCACGACGATGATACCGCCGATCAATGCCGTGGGGTGACGGATCAGTTCGCGCAAAAATTCTTTGGTATCGCGTGACCATATTCTGAGGCGGATACGCCACAAGTGAATCAGGCGATTGGTTGGCTGAGCTATGGGGGGATTAATTTCCACTTTAATTCTCCTGATATTCACTCATCAGAGTGTAATTTTCGGATTGAGATAAGTGTAAATCACGTCGACCATCAGATTTGCTAAAACGAATGTAAGCGCATATACCATGACAGAACCTTGCACCAGCGGAAAATCACGGGCAAATATGGCGTTCACGACCATTCTGCCCAAACCAGGCCAGCTAAACACTGTTTCTATGATCATATTCCCGCCCAATAAAACGCCGACTTGCAATCCAATGACTGTCACGGTTGGGATGAGAGCATTGCGCAGGGCATGTTTCAAAACGACGCCCCACTCTGATGCGCCTTTGCTGCGCGCCAGAGTCACATAATCGGAACGCAGTGTTTCCAACATGCTGGAACGGAGTACACGGGCGACAACCGCTGCTTCCATTGCTCCCAGGGTTATGCCCGGCAGCACTAAATGCTTTAATGAACTAACCAAAGCCACACGGTTGCCGCTGAGCAAGCTATCGAGCACGAAAAATCCGGTAGTTTCGACCAGCTTAGCATCGAAATCGATGCGTCCTTGAACAGGCAGCCAATGTAATTTAACCGCAAATATCAAAATTAAAATAATTCCCATCCAAAAACCTGGCATAGAAATCCCAAGAAAAGCCCCAGCCATACTTAGGCGGTCTATCAATGAATTTTGCTTCACAGCCGATATGACGCCGATTGGGAAAGCAATTAATAGGCTGAACAATTCTGCAGCTAATGCCAGTTCAATAGTGGCGGGCAAACGTTCTATTATCAATTTGGTAATTGGGGCTTTTTGAATGTAAGAATATCCTAAATCGCCACGAACAGCATCCTTGAGGAATATCCATAATTGAACGTACAACGGTTTATCCAGGTTGAACTCCGAGCGGAGCTGCTCGATTTCGCCAGCGGTAA
>JBDKUB010000420.1:0-14106 GCA_039679915.1 Anaerolineaceae bacterium | reverse complement strand
GTAATCGAATGGAATCCTGACCCGGCTGTATATATCGCAAAGGCGCTTAGCCCTGCTAGAGTTACCGGGGTATACCTGAATGATCATATTCGGGGAACGAAAACGGCTACTGTAGTGGTACCTGAAGACCAATTAAGTTTGGCAATTGGGCGGGATGGGCAAAATGCCCGGCTGGCAGCCAAACTGACTGCCTGGAAAATCGATATCAAGAGTCTGCCGGAAGCCGCCGCGGATGCTATTTATAGAATGCAGAATGATCCGGCTTATGCTGCAATTGCTGAAGACGAAAAAGACATTGTTGTCCAGCTAGAAGCTACATTAGCGAAGAAAGCTGAAGGCCGGCCGGTTACACCTGAAGAATATCAGATCATGAGTCAGTTCGTGGATCGCATCGAGCGTGGCTTGGTTCGCCAGCGTGAAAAAGAAAAATTGGCCGAAGAAGAAATGGAACGGATTGCTCAAGCCAATGTCCCCCAAGAAGCGTTCGAAATACCGCTGGAAGATTTGGGTATTTCCTTACGTTATACTTCCTTATTGGGTGGGATGGGGTATACCACCATCGGTGATCTCATGCTGCAAATGAACCTTGATCCGAATGTGATTTTGGCGATTGAGGGTATAGGTCCAAAGGCGATGCAGGAGATAGAAAGTGCACTGACTAATTTCTCCTTCCCTGGGGTGGT
This sequence comes from Anaerolineaceae bacterium, assembly GCA_039679915.1. GTDB lineage: Bacteria > Chloroflexota > Anaerolineae > Anaerolineales > UBA4823 > JAAZNS01. The sequence goes on along the minus strand of JBDKUB010000420.1, from coordinate 13,423 downwards.
AACAGCCGAACCAACTGAGGAAGCCCCGGCGCAAGTGGAGGAAATACCTGAAGCTGAGGTTATAACTGAAGAAGAAAAGCCATCCGAGGAATTGGTTGTTGCTGAAGAAAAAGAAATCCAGGAAGGCGAAATAATTCCTTCGCTTGAACCAGAGAAGGCGAAGGAAGAAAAGGTCGTTGAAGCGGAACTCCCTGAATTAGCTTACCAAGAAGCCACTGAAAAGCCAGGCGAAGCAGAAGAAAAGATAGGCGAATTAGCTGAGGCTGAAGAACAGCCGGAAGCGGTTTTGGAAGAAGAACCGGTTTCATTCGATGAATTGTTTACCCTACGACCCGAAGTCTTAGACATGGTAGCACCCGAAGATGATGAAGAGTTCGAAGAAGAGGGTGATATGAAAAAGAAAAAGAAAAAGAAAAAACAACGAAAATTTGTTGAAGTTGAATATGATCCTGATCGAGACCTGGTGGTTGTGAAAAAGAAACACAAACGCGGTGGATTTGATTGGGATGGAGAATGGTAAATTTAATTAATCTACGAAGTAATGAGAATTAGAGGTGTCAAAAAAATCTTCCAGACATAAGCATATTCCCCAACGAACGTGTGTGGGTTGCCGCCAAGTCATGCCAAAACGTCAATTGATTCGGATTGTGCGGCAGAGTGAAGGGATAGAGATAGATTTAACCGGAAAATTACCCGGTAGAGGCGCCTACTTGCACAATGTGTATTCATGTTGGGAAAAAGGGTTGAAAGGAGCCTTAGCTCAAGCCCTGAAGACTGAGATTACGATGGAAGATAAAAAAAAGTTATCTGCCTTTGCTAAAACATTAATTGACAATCCTTTTGAAAATAAGGATGCATAAGGGAGAAGGTAGATAAAGTGTTCCTTTATAATATTAGGTTTTATGTAAACAATGCTGGAATTATGAATAATCATACCCATCTCCGGCTAAAAAGCGTGTGCCAGCGAGGTAAACGATGACGGATTAATATTCCGGTCTACCCGACTCGCTTATTGGATCGAGATTTTCAAGGTCGATTGGGAATGAACGCCTGGTGAGCTGGCCATAGCGTATTTGTACAGGAGGTATCTAATGAGCGAGAACGGTCAAAAAGAAAAAATTATTGAACTTCCCCCGATTATTACTGTAAGAGAATTATCTCAAATTATTAAAGCTAGTCCGATTGAAATAATCAAAATATTAATGGCAAATGGGGTAATGGCCAATATAAACCAACAAATCGATTTTGACACGGCTGCTGTAGTCGCAGCAGAATTTGGTTTTGAAGTTACACCTGAGCTTCAAAAACCCACAAATGAAGAGGATCTGGGAGAGATACCTTTATGGCGGCGGATCATTGCAGATGAAAATCCCTCCGAGCTTATCAATCGCCCTCCAGTCGTCACCATATTAGGGCATGTCGATCATGGAAAAACGACTTTATTGGATGCCATTCGCCATACCAATGTTGCAGGTGGTGAAGTAGGGGGCATCACACAACACATCGGAGCTTATCAAGTAGAGCATAACAATCGTATCATCACATTTTTGGATACACCGGGACATGCCGCGTTTACAGCCATGCGGGCGCGTGGGGCGCAAGGGGCTGATATCGTGATTCTTGTTGTAGCTGCGGATGATGGCGTCATGCCACAAACTAAAGAAGCGGCTGCCCATGCGAAAGCTGCCCATGTGCCAATCATTGTAGCTATGAATAAAATCGATAAGCCCAATGCCGATCAAAACCGCGTACGCCAGCAATTAGCTGAAATCGGACTTGTACCTGATGATTGGGATGGAGATACTATCGTTGTACCTATTTCTGCAAAGTTGAATCAAGGGATAGAAGATCTGCTCGAGGCAATCAATCTAGTAGCCGATAATATGGATATTCGCGCCAACCCCAAGGGCAGGGTTATTGGCACAGTCATCGAAGCGGAAATCGACCGCGCCAAAGGGGTATTAGCTACGCTTCTCGTACAAAATGGTACTTTGGAAGTGGGAGAGGTTATCGTTGCGGGAAATACCTTCGGAAAAATAAAAGCGATGTTTGATTTTACGGGAAAACGGGTCAGAAAAGCTGGGCCTTCATTTCCAGTTTCCGTGATGGGTCTAAATGGGATTCCACAAGCTGGTGATTTGTTCCAAGTTGTGGAATCGGAGAAAGACGCCCGGATGATGATCAATGAATTAAATCAAGCTAATGCAGAAAAAGAAACGAGTCAAAAATCGGTGATGAGCTTGGAACAGTTATTCGATCGGTTCCAGGCTGGAGATGTTCGTGAATTACGATTGGTGGTCAAAGCCGATGTCCAAGGTTCATTGGAGCCGGTTGTATCTTCCTTGAAGGACTTAGGGAAAGGGGATATTGCCATCAATATCCTGCATGCTGAAACAGGGGCAGTGAGTGAAAGCGATGTTATGTTGGCGGCTGCCTCCAAAGCAATCGTAATTGGTTTCAACGTTCAAGCCGATGTGGGTGCACGCAGATTAGCCGATGCAGAAGGTGTATCCATACGTTTATATGATATTATTTATCGCTTGATTGAGGATGTCGAAAAAGCACTGAAGGGTATGTTGGAACCTGAGGAGCAAGAAGTCATCCTTGGTCATGCCGAGGTTCGGGCAGTTTTCAAAATTTCAAAAATCGGTAATATCGCTGGTTGTTATGTTACCGATGGCGAAATCCGTCGTAATGCAAAAATGCGGGTATTACGAAATGGAGAAGTTATTCATGAAGGCTGGATTGGATCATTGAAGCATCTCCAAGAAGATGTGCGAGAAATTCGCCAGGGATTCGAATGCGGTATTGCAATAAAGGGATTTAATGATTATAACATTGGCGATAAATTGGAATGTTTTTCGATTGAAAAGGTAGCAGTAAAATAGATCGATATTTATATTAGTGAGGGTTATTGTGGTTTCTAAACTTAGATCGGAACGAATAGGCGATCGGATTCGGGAAGAAGTTTCCGAAATGCTGATCAATGGAATTTCCGATCCCAGACTTAGCGGTATTTTTATCACGGATGTAAAAGTGGATCGTGAATTAACTTATGCAGATCTTTATATTTCCTCGGTCGACGGCTTTCAAAAATGGGGAGAGATAAAAAAAGGTTTAGAGCATGCGCAGGGTTATATTCGGCGTGAACTGGCAAACCGTATCGTTCTACGGGCTTTCCCACGATTACGTTTTCATTGGGATCCGACCATGGAGAGAGCGGATACTATAGAAATTATAATCGCCTCTTTACACAAAGAAGAAGTATCAGATACGAATATCAAGAAATCGGGTGAAAAGCAAGAAACAAATGGATGAAATGGTCAATAATTCCATTCGCCGGGAATTTAACAAGGCGCAAGAAATTTTATTGGTTTGTCATTTACGGCCAGATGGTGATGCGATTGGTTCGCTTATTGGTCTAGGATTGGCACTGGAAACGGCTGGTAAAACAATTGGGTTGGTTTCAGTGGATGGTGTTCCATCGACTTATAAATTTCTAAAGGGGATGGAAAAAATCAAGCAAACGGCTATAGAAAATTATGATTTGATCGTTGCGATCGATTGTTCTGATAGACAGCGCATTGGATTAAAGGAGTACCTGGATCGACCCATCATCAATATCGATCATCATGCGACCAATAATCGATATGGAACCATAAATTGTGTTAATCCAAAAGCTGCAGCCACAGCAGAAATTATCGCCGAAAATATTTCTGATTGGGGTTTGTCTTATAATAAGGATATCGCTGCTGCACTACTTACCGGTATTATTACGGACACCATCGGATTTCGGACCAGCAATGTGACTTCACGGACCCTGAATTTGGCTGCTGATTTGATGTCGTTTGGAGCAGACATCAGCGATATTTATAGGCGGGCTTTGGTCAGCCGTTCGTTCGAGGCTGTGAGATATTGGGGCGCCGGATTGAACAAACTCCATAAGCAAGATTCACTGGTTTGGACGAGTTTAACCTTAGAAGATCAGAAAAAAACCGGATATTCCGGAAAAGATGATGCTGATTTGATTAACGTTCTTTCGAGCATCGAAGGGGTCATGATAAGCATTATATTTATTGAGCAGCCGGAAGGAGGCGTAAAAGTCAGTTGGCGGTCGCAACCCGAATATGATGTTTCCAAAATAGCCATGGAATTCGGGGGCGGTGGTCACGCCGCAGCGGCTGGCGCCATGTTCGATAAAAATCTAAAAGAAGTTCAAGAAATTGTTATCAGGGAGACTCAAAAATTGTTGGTAAATAAGCAGCATTCCTGATATATAATACTTACAATTTAATAATGGGAGTTTCATAGGATTTAAAAATGGAAAATATCGATCAAATGAAAAATGTAGTATCCGGGGTTTTAGTTGTGGATAAACCAATTGGATTGACATCCCATGATGTTGTCCAAATCATCCGCCGCGGAACCGGCATACGCAGAGCAGGACATACGGGGACGTTAGACCCTCGCGCCTCAGGAGTATTGGTAGTTTTAATTGGGCCGGCAGTTCGTCTCAGCGAGTATGTTTCAGCATCCGATAAACGCTATCAGGCAACTATTCGTTTAGGCAGTTCCACCGATACCTACGATTCAGAAGGTACGGTAACGGATTCTCATCCGGTGGAAGGAATTACAGAAGAGAAGTTCAACGAAGTTCTACAAAATTTTGTCGGCGAAATTGAACAGGTGCCTCCGCCATATTCCGCAGTAAAAGTTCATGGAAAAAAGGCATATGATTTTGCTCGCGAAGGAGAAGAAGTAGATCTCCAACCGCGTAAAATCAATGTGTATAGTTTAGAGGTATTGGAATGGGCACCGCCTGAGGTCGTTGTAGACGTCTATTGTTCTTCAGGGACTTATGTACGGTCGCTTGCCAATGATCTTGGTAACGAGTTGGGCTGCGGAGCTCACTTGATTGGGTTGAGGAGAACCAAGAGTGGAAAATTCACTCTAAGAGATGCTGTCCCTCTCCGCCGGTTGCAAGAATCCTTCGTTGCAGGAACCTGGTATAAAAATTTGATCCCTGCGGCTGAGGCATTAGCAGATTGGCCTATGGTCGAACTGGATGGTGATGAGGTGGAACTCATCCGCCACGGACATCGTGTGCCAGCCGATCCTGAGGTTAATGGGTGGGCGCGTGGTGTTAGCGAACAAGGTGATCTGGTTGCTTTATTGCAGGTCGATGAAGAAACGCACGAATGGCAGCCGCGTAAGGTATTTTTTCAGTCATAATTGATCTTCTTATGCAGCATCATTGGAAACTGGAAGAAGTCAAGATAGATCGATCCTGGTTGACTGTCGGTACTTTCGATGGAATCCATTTAGGGCATCAAGAAATCATTCGATGTGTTACTAAGGGCGCCGAAATCGATGGCGTGCCCTCGGTCGTGGTGACTTTCTTTCCACCTCCGGCGGTTGTTTTAAAAAAACGTCAGGATCCTTTTTATTTGACATCACCCGAAGAACGCGCCCATTTATTAGAAAAAATGGGTGTGGATATTGTCATTACACACCCATTCAATACAGAAATTTCTCAATTGTCTTCTTTTGAATTTATTTCAAAATTGCACCATCATCTGGGGATGATTCATTTATGCATTGGGCATGATTTCAGTTTAGGAAAAAACCGAGAGGGGAATGCGGACAGATTGTTGGCTATCGGGAAGGAATTGGGGTTTTCTGTATCTACGATTGAACCAATAATAATCAATGGGGTCGTTGTTTCATCTACATATATACGGCATTTATTATCCAGCGGAGAAGTGGATCGGATAGCTCGCTATTTAGGGAGAAAATACCGGATTACGGGTAGAGTGATACCGGGGGATAATCGAGGAAAGCAAATGGGGATGCCCACAGCTAATTTAGAAGTGTGGTCAGAGCGAGCTGTTCCTAAAGAAGGAGTTTATGCTTGTCGGGTATATATCAATGGGAAGAGCTGGGATGCAGTCACTAATATTGGAGTCCGGCCAACTTTCGAGGATACACCTGTAGCACCTAGAGTCGAAACCCATTTGTTAGATTTCGAAGGCGATTTATATGGTTGCGAGTTAGAGTTGGAGTTTTGTTACAGATTACGCGATGAGCGAAAATTTTCGAGTGCCGGGGAACTGGTAGCACAGGTTCACCTAGATATCAGGACAACTCAGAAATTATTATCGTCATAATCGAAAAATTGGAAAATTATTGGCTATAAGGATTATTCATATTTTTATCAACCCAATTCCAATCCAAGAAACGCTCATTTTTGATGTATTCAAATTGATTCATTTTAACCACTTATAATTATATCTGCTTAATTTATTGCTATCGCACATCGGTAATTAGCTATCATATTTTGGACAATATTATTTTTCTGTTTACATGACAATTTGCGAGTTGTCATTGCGAAGGAGCGAAGCGTATGAAGCAATCTTCCTAAAAGATATCATTTTCTATGGTTTAAAGTTTGCTTCGGGGCAAAAAACGCCCCTCGCAATGACGAATGATTAAAACTGTCGGGTGAGTAGTTATTTATTATTGTCATTGAATATGGGACAGGGCTTTCGAAAAGATGAGACAATACCTGGATTTGCTTCAAAATATTCTAAACAGTGGGGTTAAAAAAGAAGACCGAACCGGAGTCGGTACATTATCGATTTTTGGCTACCAAATGCGTTGGGATTTATTAGAAGGTTTCCCCCTGGTCACAACGAAAAAAATCCATATGCGATCGATCATCTATGAATTACTCTGGTTCTTACGGGGTGATAATAATATTAAGTATCTCAATGAAAATGGAGTCCACATTTGGGATGAATGGGCAGACGAACAAGGTGATTTAGGGCCGATCTATGGAGTGCAATGGCGCTCGTGGCAAACAGCGGATGGAAAGCTGATCGACCAGATATCCAATGTGGTGCAACAAATTCGCCAAAACCCCAATTCACGGCGATTGATTATCAGTGCCTGGAATGTGGGGGACATCGAGAAAATGGCGTTGCCTCCCTGTCATGTTCTTTTCCAGTTCTATGTTGCCAATCATCGGTTATCCTGCCAACTGTATCAGCGCTCAGCAGATGTGTTTTTGGGAGTGCCATTCAATATCGCCTCCTATTCATTGTTAACTTTGATGATCGCCCAGGTATGCGACCTTGAACCAGGAGAATTTATTCACTCGTTTGGCGATGTCCATCTCTATTTGAATCATATTCCACAAGCCAAGCTGCAATTGTCTCGCACTCCGTTCCCATCCCCGCAGGTAAGGATCAATCCCCAGGTGAAATCCATATTCGATTTCAAATTCGAGGATATTCATTTGGAAAATTATCAATCTCATCCGGCGATCAAAGCAGAGGTGGCAGTGTGATCGTTTCCATCATCGTCGCGATGGATGAAAAACAAGGTATAGGATTTCAAAATCGCTTGCCCTGGAAATTATCGGCGGATTTGGAGCGTTTCAAGTCCCTGACCATGCATCACCATGTGATTATGGGAAGGAAGACTTTCGAATCGATTGGAAGATTGTTGCCCGGCAGAAAGATGATCGTTATCTCCCGAAACCCAAATTATCAACCCGCGGGATGTTTGGTTTTTCATTCATTGGATGAAGCCATCGATTTCGCTAAAAATGAGGGGGAAGAAGAAGCGTTCATTATCGGGGGTGAGTCGGTGTATAAGGCTGCTTTACCGCTGGCGGATAGAATATATCTCACCCGAGTGCATGTCGTAACCCAAGCAGATGCTTATTTCCCTAAAATCGATGAGAATGAATGGCGCGAAGTATATCGAACCAGCCACCCAGCGGACCAGAAGAATGAGTATCCCACCACCTTTTCAATTCTACAACACATTGAAAGAAACTAATGCTTTATTCAAAAATACATTTTAGAAAAGAAAGTGTTGAAAAACGCAATATTTTAACTCATAACCTAAATATCTGTTCTTGATTTATAGGGGAGGTTGGATAAGGGTGAAGTAAATATTCTGGCTCATTCTTTTTCAACACCCTCGAAAACGCGCTTGACAAATATTTTTTTTAGCATATAATCCATCCAACTTAATAGATAAATACTTGGAAGAGGACGAGTAATCGCTGATACAGTAGTACAGAGAGCGGTAAAAGGTGAGAATCCGTCTAAACGGCAGTGAAGAATGGACCTCTGAGTTGCAGGGTGAACGTGAATAACAAGTAATCTGTGCCGGAAATGCCACCGTTATCAAGGCTTAGGGTATCGGTTATCATCAACCCGTACCTGAAAAAAGTGAGGCTGGCATATTCTTCCCGTTGCAACACCAACGGGATTTTTGATTAAAAGGATTAAAATACAGCCTAACTAGGGTGGCACCGCGGGCAAATGCGCGCTCGTCCCTAAGTGGAAGGAGCGCATTTTTCTTTAATCTCAATAATCAAAAATTTGGAGGATACTATGTCTGAAACAACTAAATTTCTATTGAACGAAAGCGACATTCCTAAGTTTTGGTATAACATCAATGCCGATTCACCAGTGCCACCGACGCCGGTATTGAATCCACAAACTTTGGAACCGGTCACGCCTGATTTCCTGGAAGTATTATTCCCAATGGATTTAATTCTGCAGGAGGTCAGCACAGAGAGGTATATCGAGATTCCGAAAGAAGTGCGGGATATTTATAAAATCTGGCGACCTACACCCTTGATTAGGGCGCTTAGACTGGAGAAAGCGTTAGATACACCCGCCCATATCTATTATAAACATGAAGGCACTTCCCCGGCAGGCAGCCATAAACCCAACACAGCAATTGCCCAGGCGTATTTCAATAAAAAATGTGGTGTAAAAGCAATGACGACAGAAACCGGCGCCGGTCAATGGGGTTCCGCTTTATCGATTGGCTGTAATTTCTTCGGCTTAGACTTAGAAGTCTATATGGTGAAAGTCTCTTATAACCAAAAGCCCTATCGCAGAATTTTCATGGAAACTTTTGGCGCCAAAGTTTATTCCAGCCCATCTGAACAAACGGAATATGGCCGGGCTGTTTTGGCGGAAGACCCCGAAAACCCCGGTTCATTGGGCATGGCGATTTCTGAAGCGGTGGAAGTGGCAGCCAAATCAGGAGGAAAAAAGAAATATGGCCTTGGGTCGGTGTTAAACCATGTACTCCTGCATCAAACAGTTGTCGGGGAAGAAGCGCTTAAACAAATGGATCTGGCAGGAGAATATCCAGATGTTGTAGTGGGTTGTGTTGGAGGAGGCTCGAATTTTGCCGGAATTGCCTTCCCATTTTTAAGAGAAAATTTGAAGGGTGGAAAGAAAACTCGTCTTTTGGCTGTGGAACCAACGGCAACCCCCTCACTTACCCGTGGTTTATATACTTTTGATTATGGTGATTCGGCAAAAATGACACCGGTAATGAAGATGTATACTCTAGGGCATGATTTCATCCCGGCGCCTATCCATGCCGGGGGATTAAGGTATCATGGGATGTCTCCGCTTGTAAGCTCGCTATATCATGCCGGGCTTTTGGAAGCAGTCACCGTACCTCAGTTAGCGACCTTCAAAGCAGCGATTCAATTTGCCCAATGTGAGGGGATAATCCCTGCACCTGAGAGCGCTCATGCGATTCGCACGGTTATCGATGAAGCGTTGGATGCAAAAGAAAAAGGCGAAAAACGGGTGATTTTGTTCAATCTATCCGGTCATGGGTTTTTTGATATGGCAGCTTACCAGGATTATTTTAGCGGTAAACTGAAAGATTATGAATTACCGGCTGAAGAGGTAGAAAAAGCCAGCAAGACCCTGCCGGTCGTAAATATTGAGGCTTGAAAAAATATTAAAGTAACCCAATTAATAATGTCGTTTTGACACAAGGCGCAGCCATTAACGGGGGTAATCCACCCTAATGGTATTGCGCCTTGTTTTTTTTCATTCATCCGGAAAAGGTAATTTATTCGAATAATAGTAGTATCCGAATTTGCCGAATGCATTCGCGTCAACTTTTCGCATCCTGCCATTCCGTGAGGAAACTTTATAGAATTGGAGCTGAGGTGTCGATGCCCGCCCGATCAAGGGAATCGAGCGTTTCTTTTTTCCGAATACTCTGCGCATGATGATGGATTGATAACGAAAGTTGGCGAATTCCTGATTGTCTTTCTTCATTAAATACTCATAAGCAGCAACGAATTCGTCACGAAATCGAGGGCTAACCAGATGTAAATGATTGATTAGCCAACAACAATCCTCATATTCCCAATAGTAAGTTAAACCAATAAAATCACCCTTTTGATCGATATATGGAAAAAAGGGAAACGAACGGCAAGATATGGAACGGAATTCTCGTTGACACTTTTCGTGGCCTTGGCAAATAATCGGGACCTGGTTTTCAGGTAAATATTCACTGATAAGATTTTGTTTTTTGCAATCATCCGGTTTATATAGCTGCCATAAGCTTGTTTGATTTCTGAGATAATCCCATTCGGCGTAATATGCAGAAGGGATGACACTGTGGATGTCGCAACAAAAAGGGCTGTGATGCTCATTGTATACTTTGCATTTTTCTCCACAATGGATGTCCAAGATAGGAGAAGAAAATATTCGATAAAGGTTGACGATATCTTCATGGGTAAGGTCTGGCATGGTTACAGGATACCATATTTTCTTCGATGGGCGTGAAATTTTGGATTTTGGAAATAGTGGAATATCGATTATGCATTAGGCTTCATTTGTTCATTGTGATGTAACTTTTATCTGTTGGAGGCATCATAAGGAATATGACAACAAAAGAAAAAAAACAAAGGAAAAAAGCAGCCGGCAATAACTCAAATGTATAGTTATAATAGGTAAAATTTGTAATTTATAACTGAATGTCAATCGCATCTATTTAGAAAAACAGGATAGTTATTTTCGATTGGAAGTGTTGTTTCACTTAATGGTGATATTCGTCATAATTACTGATTTAGGATTATATAATTAGCAACAATAAATAAAAAAATCGAGGTGACAATGGATTGTAATCTCACAAATAATCCCTCTTGCAAATCTTCGGATAAGAAAGAAGTCAAACTATTGATTTTAGGTTCTGGTCCCGCGGGTTTATCCGCAGCTATATATGCAGCCCGCGCTGACCTAAAGCCTGTTGTTTTGACTGGGATGGAACTGGGCGGGCAGGTATCATTAACTAATGTAGTGGAAAATTATCCAGGATTTCCCGAAGGAATTGGCGGGTTCGAACTGGTCGAAAGATTCAAAAAGCAAGCCGAGCATTTTGGCGCGACGATTGAATTCGACAGTGCGGTGGAAGTCGACCTTGAAAAATATCCCTTTTTTGTGCGCACTTACCAGATGGAATACCTGGCAGAGGCAATAATCGTAGCTACTGGAGCGTCGGCAGTGCGCCTTGATATTCCAGGTGAAAAAGAATTTACTGGACGAGGAGTTTCGTATTGTGCCACTTGCGATGGTTGCTTTTTCAAGGAAAAAGACCTGGTTGTGGTAGGGGGTGGGGATAGCGCTCTGGAAGAGGCAATTTTCCTTACCCGATATGCTAAATCTGTATCTATCGTCCATCGGCGGGACGAATTACGGGCTGGAACGATACTCAAAAATCGTGCTACTGCCAATCCAAAAATCCGTTTTATCATGAATACGATTGTTACAAGCATTTTTGGTGAAGATGCGGTAAAATCGGTGAAATTAAAAAATGTGGTCACCGGTGAAATCACCGAATATCCTACGGATGGTGTATTCATTTTCATTGGTCGTTCTCCTAACACACAATTGTTTGCGGGACAGTTGGAGATGGATGATCGAAAATATATTCGGGTAGATCAGTTCATGCGCAGCAAAGTAAAAGGGGTGTTTGTCGCGGGAGAAGCTGCTGACCCACATTTTCGACAAGTCATCACATCTGCAGGGATGGGTGCAGCGGCAGCAATGCAAGCTATTCATTTCCTGCAAGATCGGGTTGAAATTTCAAAATGAGGGAGCATTGCATATTGTTATGAGAAAGAAAATTTCTATTATTGGGGCAGGGATGACCGGTTCTACTACTGCCCACTGGCTTGCTGAAAGAGAGCTGGCTGATATCGTTCTAGTGGATATTATCGAGGGTATGCCCCAGGGGAAAGCGCTCGATTTGCAGGAAGCCATGCCTGTAATCGGGAAAGATGTCAATATTGTCGGCAGTAATGATTTTGGTGCGACAGCCAATTCGGATATTGTTGTCATGACTGCCGGATTGCCACGCAAACCGGGGATGAGTCGAGATGACCTGCTGGCTGCTAATGCTGAGATCGTCCGCTCAGCAACTCAGGCAGTTGTTAAAGGCTCACCTAATGCGATATTTGTGGTGCTTTCCAATCCGTTGGATGTAATGGCATACCTGGTGATGAGAGCGGGTGGTATTCCAGCTAATCGAGTGGTTGGACAAGCCGGCATATTGGATTCGGCACGGATGCGCGCATTCGTAGGAATGGAATTGGGCGTCAGTGTTGAAAATATCCAATGTTTTGTGTTGGGTGGTCATGGTGACGAAATGGTCCCGCTAACTCATTATTCCAATATGGCTGGGATTCCTTTGGACGAGATATTGCCCAAAGATCGACTGGAGGCAATTGTTAAACGGACAAGACAAGGTGGCGGTGAGATTGTCAATTTATTGAAAACCGGCAGTGCTTACTATGCCCCGGCAGTAGCTGTTACCCAAATGGTGGAAGCCATATTGAAGGATAAACATTTGATCGTGCCTGCTTCTGCCTATTTATCCGGTGAATATGGGCTGAAAGGTATATTTTTTGGCGTGCCAGTACAAGTAGGTGCAACCGGTGTGGAAAAGATAATCGAATATCGGCTTTCAGCAGATGAAATGGCAGCCCTCAATAAATCGGCAGCCGGTGTGGCTGAGAATATTGCGAAAATCAAGGATTGAAAGCGCTGAATGACAAAAACTAAGGAAATGTTATGATATTTGGGGAAGCAATCATATCCTAAACATGAAGCTTATAAAAGAATGGGGCTGCCCTTTTTAGGGCAGCCCCTGAGCTTTGTCATGGGATAATGGGTAAGTTCAAATTATTAATAGTTTTACTTTGTAACAGGGTCTATTTTATAGGAAAAAAGTTGCCACCCCGAGCGAAGCGAGGAGTCTTTTCATAAATTATATTTAGATGTCTCGCTTCTCCTTCGCAATGCTCAGGACATTACTCGACATGACATTTATGACAGTCGCTTTCTTGCTAGGTTTAAAAACATGATCAGGGTGTGGGGGTAACCTCGACCGAGGTTGTGCCGATCCAGATAAAATCTCGTGGAACACTGGTAGCGCCGGCAACATCCCAGATTGGATTACCATTATCATCAGTACCCGACTGTCTGGCAACATTCACCCACCAGCGGATTACATGGGGGCGGGTATCTCCCGGGCGAAATGAAGCCGGAACGATATATTTGGTATCTATCACATAATCGAT
>JBDKUB010000381.1:0-4988 GCA_039679915.1 Anaerolineaceae bacterium | reverse complement strand
AAGTGATCATAACAAGTGTAAATCATAAAATGAGCTTAGACAGACTACTAGTAGTCTTTCAAATATGTTTCTATTGTTTATGTTTTCATCACATTAGAATTGTCATTTGGTTATGGCATCATTACTTATCACACATTGATTTTTTATTAATTCTATACCAGCCCCGCTATTATCCCCCCATTTTCTGCGAAAATGGGGGGATGTCCGCAGGACAGGGGGGGCAGGTAAGATAATAGTCAACATTTTCCTTCATCATAGTCTCCCTAAAGTAGGGGCAGGCAGCTAGGGATGAAGTGATCATAACAAGTGTAAATCATAAAATGAGCTTAGACAGACTACTAGCCCTCTCTTGGGGGTGTCCAAAAAGCCACAAATGTCATATTGAGCCAGTCCTGAGCGCAGCGAAGGAGCAGCGAGACAACTAAACAAAATAGTGAAAAGACCCCTCGCTTCGCTTGGGTTGATCGCCTTCTTGTGGGACAGCCTAGGGCGTCGAAAAAAATAATCAACATTTTCCATTTAAATCGAGAGATTCATCAAAAATTCAATCCATAGAATGAGCTTGACAATGTATTGAACTATTTCAAAAACTTATTCTAAAATCAATCAATTTATGATAAAATAATCAAGTATTCATTCTTTGAGTATTCATTGAATAACTATGCCTCGAAAACAAACCCCTCTTTCCCTTGAATACATTCTCTTGGGTTTCTTATACGAAAACCCAATCCATGGTTACGATTTATACAAGAAGCTCAGAAATTTCGAGGGGATTTCACTCATCTGGCACGTCAACCAAAGTCAGCTCTATGCCTTGCTGGATAAATTGGAAGATATCGGTTTGCTTACCTCGACGATTGTGCCGGGTGAAATTCACCTAATGCGGAAACAATACCAAATCACGCCTATCGGAAAGCAAACTTTTTTGAAGTGGGTCACCAGCCCGGTTAGCCATGGGCGCGATATGCGTCAGGAATTTCTGGCGAAATTATATTTCGCTCAAATATCCGGCGTAGAAACAGCTCGGAAGCTGATCGAAGAACAAACCATACTTTGCGAGGAATGGTTAGCTAGCCTGCAGCACACCTCTGCCAACACAACCGAAGACCAGCATTTTGAAAGAATCATCTTTCAATATCGAATTTCGCAAATCAAAGCCATGATCGATTGGCTGGGCTATTGTAATTCAGAAGTTCAAAGCCAATTCTCGAATCAAGATAGGGATACCCCATAGATAATAACCATCGATGCCGGGTGGGATAAACACATACTGGCAGTAAATTTTCAATCAAAATAAATCACTAAGGAGTAACAAAAACACATGAAGAAACTACCCCGCTATTTCGCCCTAATATTAATCCTTGCGCTGGTATTATCCGGCTGCAGCACACCGACGCCGGCAACGGTTGTAACCGAAGCTCCAGCGGCAGCGACTGTCCATGCTGAGACCTCAAGTCCGGTCGCACCTACCCCTGAGCCTACCGAGGAACCTCCGGCGAATCAGCAACCCATGACTCTTACCGTGTTGGCAGCAGCGTCGCTGACCGAATCTTTCACTGAATTGGGTACTTTGTTCGAAGCAGCCCATCCCCATATCCAAGTGGTTTTTAATTTTGCCGGTTCTCAACAATTGGCGCAGCAATTAGCCGAACAAGCACCGGCTGATGTGTTTGCCAGCGCCAGCCAGAAGTACATGAAGGAGACTATAGATAGCGGAAGAGTCATCTCGGGTACAGACCAAATCTTTGCCAAAAATGCCTTGGTAGTCATCTACCCCAAGGCTAATCCGGCGGGTTTGGCAGCCCTCACCGATCTGACAAAACCCGGCCTCAAGTTGGTGCTGGGTGCCAAAGAAGTCCCCATAGGTCAATATGCTCTGGATTTTTTAGATAAAGCGAGTCAAGATCCTGCCTATGGTGCAACGTTCAAAGATGATGTTCTGAAAAATGTCGTATCGTATGAGGACAATGTCAAATCCGTAGTCACCAAAGTTGTCTTAGGTGAAGCAGATGCCGGGATTGTGTATCTGACCGATGTCACCCCAGATGCGGCTGAAAAGGTAGACAAGATCATCATACCCGATGAAATCAATGTGATTGCCACGTACCCCATGGCTGCTATTGCCGATAGCGCCTATCCAATAGAAGCTGATGCATTTGTAAAATTTGTTCTCTCAGAAGAGGGGCAAGCTGTGCTTGCCAAATATAATTTCACCCCTGTGGGTAGCAGTTCCACTTCGAGTGGCAGCTTTACCATCACTGATGCACTGGGGCGCGAAGTCACTTTCGAAAAAGTGCCATCCAGAATCGTTCTGGTTGGAAAAGCGTTGTTCGCGGTCGCCGATGCGATTTACCTATTCCCAGAAGCTGGAAAGAATATTATCGCTTTGGGTTCCACCCAGCAAGGCAGTGGGAACTTCATCCCTATGATCGACCCGACCTTTGCAGATAAAATTACCCTGGGTAGTGAAGCCGGCGCCGAGCAAATTGCCGCCGCTCAGCCAGATTGTGTAATCATGAAAAGCACCAATGCAGAAAAATTGGGTGCGCCTCTCGAAGTGCTGAATATTCCGGTCGTTTATTTGGATTTCGAGACTTCCGAACAATATCAACGCGATTTGAAGACCCTGGGGCAGCTTTTCCAAAATCCTGCCCGAGCAGAAGAATTGGCTGCATACTATCAAGGGAAAGCCGATGCGATTTCGAGTGTGGTATCATCCCTAACCGATGAGCAGAAGCCACGCACATTGCTCCTGTATTATTCCGATAAGGATGGCGAAATTGCATTCAATGTACCGCCAATGGATTGGATGCAAACGTTCATCGTTCAAACAGCCGGCGGGCTTCCTGTATGGGATGACGCTAATCCTTCTAAAGGATGGACAAAGGTCAATTTAGAGCAAATAGCTGCCTGGAATCCTGATGTAATCTTCATCGTAGCTTATTTCAATCCAACCGATGAAGTGATCGAAAAATTGAAAACGGATGCGCAGTGGCAAGCTTTGGATGCAATGAAAAACGGTAAGGTTTATGGCTTTGTCAAAGATGTCTATAGCTGGGATCAACCCGATACACGCTGGATTTTGGGTTTATCTTGGGTGGCTGGTATATTACATCCGGATCTCTTTCCCGAGTATGATATTATAAAAGAAGCTCAATCATTTTATAGTGATTTATACGGAATGGATGAGGCTTCTTTCAAGGAAAATATATTGCCGCTTTTACCAGGAGAATAATCTCTGAACCGGGAAGAAATCCTTTCCTCCACGAAATCTGCAGCCTTCACGGTCAGCCGCAGGCAAGCTTTGGTGTGGCTGACCGTCCTTCTCGTCGTTGTATTCTTGGTTTCGATTTTTCTTGGCAGGTACCCCAAACCGGGATTTATGAGCCTGTCGCGCCTATCCGAAGATGCATTACCCCGCTCCCTGGTTTTGAATCTCCGGCTGCCGCGTTTATTGACCGCCGCCTTGTTGGGCATGTCGCTTTCGGTGGCAGGGGCTGTATTCCAGATGATTTTTGGCAATCCTCTGGTGGAACCCGGTTTCTTGGGTGTTTCTCAAGGGGCTTCTTTTGGGGCAGCTTTCAGCATCATCTTCCTATCCAATACTGCCTGGATGGTGCAAACCTCGGCGGCTGTGTTTGCCCTCCTTGGTTTGGGATTGTCGTATCTTTTAGCTCGCCGGGTCCGTATGGGAGGATGGGTTCTACGCCTGGTTTTGGCAGGCATTGCGGTATCCGCCCTATTTTCATCCGGATTAGGAGTGCTTAAATACATTGCAGATCCATTGAGCCAGCTCCCCGAGATTACTTTTTGGATGTTGGGCGGCTTATGGAGCATTACCTGGAAAAAATTTTTCTTCATCCTGCCGGCAGTTGCAATCGGGTTGCTTATCGTTTATCGTATGCGCTGGCGGATTAACATCCTTTCATTAAGCGATGAAACCGCATTTTCGCTGGGTGCCGCGCCCGGGCGCGAACGCACATTGGTATTAGTGGCTTCTGTGATAGCCGTGTCTGCCGTCATCTCTGTTGCCGGCATGGTCGGCTGGGTCGGGTTGATTATTCCGCATATTGCCCGGCGGATATTTGGCGCTGATGCCCGCTATGTTCTACCCGCATCGATGTTGATTGGAGCAACTTTTTCGATTTTTTGTGATGACCTGGGCAGGTTGTTATATTCCGGCGAGATCCCCTTGGGAATTTTGACATCCCTATTGGGCGCAGCCATATTTATGATTTTGATGATGCGCCAAACTTCTCTGGTGCAAAAATGAATCCCTCTGGCTTATTGCAGTTCGACCAAATTACCTTTAGTTACCCAACCGCGAATTACCCGGTTATGAAGGAGTTCAATCTTGAGATATATTCCGGGACGATTACCGCGATTTTGGGGCCGAATGGGGCTGGGAAAACCACACTTTTGCATCTGGCTCTCGGCTGGCTCAAGCCTCAATGCGGCAATGTCCGCCTGGCACAGGAGAATTTATCCAGTTACAGCCGCCGAAAAATTGGTCGATGGATGGGTCTCGTTCCACAAAGTGAACAGGTTGCCTTTGAGTTTTCCCTCTTGGAATTTGTATTATTGGGACGGGCACCCTATCTGCCGCCCTTAGCTATGCCGGGAAAGGAAGACCTGGAAATTGCAGAAGAAGCATTGCACCTGGTGGGCATGTATGCCATGCGACATCAATCGATTCTCAGCATCAGCGGCGGCGAACGTCAATTGGTGTTGATGGCGAGGGTTCTTGCCCAACAGCCGCGTTTGCTGCTGTTAGACGAACCAACTTCTCACCTCGATTTGAGCAATAAAGGCAGATTAGTGCGCTTGCTGCGCGACCTGGCAGGAAAAGGTGTCACCATCCTGTTTACGACTCACGAACCGGATATCGCTTCCGCACTTGCCACTCACCTGGTATTGATGCGAAGGGGGGAAATATTGAAAACTGGCACAATGAATGATGTCTTTACCCCTCAGAATTTGAGCCAACT
>JBDKUB010000176.1:0-2588 GCA_039679915.1 Anaerolineaceae bacterium | reverse complement strand
CTTACCGGCAATCGCAGCTTGGCAGAATTTTTCTTCTACAATCTAATACAGGGAAATCCGATGCGAGGCTTCACCGATGTCTTTGTATGTCCGTTATTGGCTAATGATATTGCAGAGATTTTAGTGCTTATGCTGAAGAAAGGTTTAGAGGGTATTTATCATGTTGTAAGCCCCTCATCTATCAGCAAATATGAGTTTGGTGTTTTAATTGCAAACCGGTTTGGCTTAGACAAAAATTTGATTGCCCCCTGTAGTATTAACGATGCAGGCTTAAAAGCAGTCCGTTCACCGCGCTTGACATTACGCTCGGATAAATTAACTCGGGCTCTTGGGGTGCCTCCTCCCACCGTTTACGATGGGATGGAACGCTTCTATCAACTGTATCGTGAGGGGTATCCACAATATTTGAGGGGATTAGTGAAGGGCGAACAATCTGTTGGATAAGCGATTAGCTGCAATGGTCGTTTATTGTGAGTAAATCCAAAGTACCAAGAGCTTTTCTAGCCGTATGAAAATTGTAAGTTTATTATGAATGTTTTCTATCCCCTGTCATCGCGAAGGCGAAGCCTAAAGCTATCTTTCGAATAGCTCAAGATTGCTTCGGGATTGTCCTAAAAGAAGACTGTCACCTCGAGCGAAGCGAGAGGTCTTTTCATATATGTGCTAAGATGTCTCGCTTCGCTCGACATGACATAGATTACTTTTTGGACAGCCCCTCGCAATGACAGGAGGTGCATCTGTTTTAAGGAGAATTTATTAAGTGCATATGTTTTTCTATATCCATAAAATGGCAGTTTCTTAGAAGGAGGCGTTATGGAAATCCAAATTGGCAAGCATACCATAGGAGAAAACCATCCCACTTATTTCATTGCGGATATTTCCGCCAATCATGATGGCGATCTAGAGCGGGCAAAATATCTTATCCGATTAGCCAAGGAATCTGGTGCTAATGCAGCAAAATTCCAAAATTTTCGCGCCCCGCAGATTGTTTCAGATTATGGATTTAAAAGCATGGGCGGTCAAGTTTCGCATCAGGCAAAATGGAAAAAATCAGTTTTCGAGGTTTACAAGGACGCCTCTATTCCTTTCGAGTGGACACCTATCCTGAAAGAAGAATGCGATAAAGTTGGTATCGATTATTTCTCTTCGCCCTATGACTTCGATGCTATCGATATGTTGGAGCCTTATGTGCCTGCCTATAAAGTCGGTTCGGGCGATATCACCTGGCTGGAAGCCCTGGAAAGAATAGCCTATAAGGGAAAACCGGTTATTCTGGCGACGGGCGCTTCGGACATAGGCGATGTCCAACGGGCGGTTCATGCTATCCTTGCCATCAATCCTCAATTGGTATTGATGCAGTGCAATACTAATTACACTGCCAGCTTGGAAAATTTCGATCATATCCACCTACGCGTTTTGAATACCTATCAGGTTATGTTCCCGCAGGTGGTTCTGGGATTGTCCGATCATACCTCGCGACATGCCACGATTTTGGGCGCGGTAGCCATGGGAGCGCGGGTCATCGAGAAGCATTTCACCGATGATAATACGCGCATTGGCCCTGACCATCCGTTTTCGATGACCCCTGAAACCTGGCATGAGATGGTCGACCGTACCCGAGAATTAGAACGGGCGCTGGGTTCGGCGGATAAAGTGATCGCTGATAACGAGAGAGACACCGTGATCGTCCAGCGTCGCTGTTTGAGAGCAAGCCGTCCTATTCTTGCCGGCGAAGTTTTGACTCGCGAAATGATCGATGTGCTGCGTCCGGCAACTCCTGGAGCCATCATGCCCTACGAAATCGATAATGTGATTGGGAAAAAAGCGCTCAATGAAATACCGCTGGGTAAGGAATTGAAATGGACTCAAATTGGGGAGTGAGTGCATCCGATTCATGGATATAGTCTTCCAAATATCTAATCACCCAGCTTGATTATTAATGGTTCGGATTTTATATTTCTCACGCCAATATACCGTTCATGATCACCGTTTTTTGACCGCTTTGGTGAATTCGAATTATGAAGTTTTTTTTCTTTGTCTGGAGCAGCGAGGGTATCCATTGGAGGAACGCGAGCTGCCCCAAGGCGTCGAACAGGTGGATTGGGTGGGCGGGAAACACCCATTCCGCTGGTCTGAATTTCCTCGTTTTTTAACGGATTTGAAACGTGTCCTGCAGCAAGTCAAACCCGACCTTGTGCAGGCGGGTCCGCTCCAAACCGCCGCATTGTTGGTGGCATCGACCGGATATCAGCCCTTGGTAAGTATGTCCTGGGGATATGACTTGCTCATCGATGCCGATAAGAATCCATTTTATCGGTGGGCAACCCGGTATGTATTAAGCAACAGCGGCGCTATGTTAGGCGACTGTGATACGATTCGCAAAAGTGCGTTAGCTTATGGCATGCCCAATGAAAGAATCGTTACATTCCCATGGGGTATAGACCTGCAGCAGTTTTCACCTGCGGATAAGAGAAGCGAACAAGAGACCTTTACTCTGCTTTCCACGCGCAGTTGGGAACCACTATACGGCGTAGATATTCTGGCACAAGCTTTTGTTTTAGCAGCTCGCCAAGAGCCTTCATTGCGCC